>CAYVEU010000074.1:0-10088 GCA_964450015.1 uncultured Christensenella sp.
AGTGAAAAGGTAATAGTGAAGAGTGAAAAGTTGCGGATAAGAAAGGAGAGAATGGCTTTTATTTTCTTTAACTTTTCAAAACGCGAAAATGACGCTTTTTGCGTTTTGCCCTTGCGGGGTCGGGGTGTGTGAACCCCCGAAAACCTATTTTGTCCGAAAAAAAATAATCCCCTTCTTTTATTCAAGAAAAGGGGACTACTTTTCTTCCTTGTAAGTCCGACTAATGCGGTGGAAAAATTTATCCGTGTGTCGGGTTTTCCCGACCGCGAGTAAATTTCCGCATTACGAGTGGTCGGAAATTACTCCGGCATCATTTCTATAACCATTTTATCTGCGACTAGCGCTATAAGCTCGCCGTTTGTCGGCTTATCGCCCTTACTGTAAATTTTGATGCCGAAAATCGCGTTGATATTTTCAATCTTACCTCTGCTCCACGCCACTTCTATCGCGTGCCGTATGGCGCGCTCGACTTTGCTTGCAGTTGTGTCGAAATATTCCGCGACCGTCGGATAGAGCTTTTTCGTTATGCTGTTTACGATGTCGGGTTGGTTAATCGCAAGTTTTACAGCCATTCTCAAATATTGATAGCCCTTTATGTGCGGCGGAATGCCGGCTCTTATAAATATGTTGCTGAGGCGTTCGTCTACGCTCTTGCCGCCGTAAAACTTTACTCTTTCGCCCGTTATGGAACTAAGCAGGTTCAATAAGCCCGCTTTGACGTCGTTAAGCGAATACGGCTTGTAGAAAACCGTGTCGTGCGGAAAGTAAGCGAGCGTTCCTTCGATTTCATCGCCCATTCTGCGACTGGACAAGGCTATTTTTGGGCGCTCCGCACCGAAAGAGGAAAATATTTCTCTTATTCCGTCCGTTTCCAAATCTATGACCAAACAGTCGGGCGTTTTATCCGCCGCCAATTTTTTGTAACTCTCCGCATCCATGCAAAGTTTGACATCGAACTCCGCCGTATCCCTGAAAAAAGCGGCGATGCTGTTGCGCATACTCTCGCTCGGTTCACAAAAATATACAGTATTCATTTTTTACTTCTCCAAAATATGTTTTTTGTGCGAATTTCCGGAACGCAAGTATATGTTATCACGCATAAATTCGCTTGTAAACGTTTAAAATTGACGAAAAACCTTATAAATTATTTGAAATTGTCAATAGTTGTCAATAATTGTCGAAACGAACGGTTTCAAGAAATTAAACCGATTATTTTAGAGGCGATTGAGAGATTATCGGGAAAGAACGTCGGTCAAATCGGCGTAGCGGAACGGAGCGCGCCGCCGATAGAAAATAAAATCGTCGATTTTTTAAAAAAGCTATTGCAAAATGACATGGGTTGTTATATACTATAATTATAAAAAACAGCATAAAAATGCCGAAAAATTGAAAGAAAGTCGCAAAAACACCAGAAAAACTGCGGGGGGGGGGCTTTCAAAAACAATCGCAAATTGACGATTTTCAAATCGAAATTTGCTTAAATCGAAGGGCGAAAAAGGAGTAAAAATGAAAAAAATTTTTTTAAGGTTCACCTTTATAGTTTTAACGGCGGCGTTTTTACTGTCGCTTGCCGCGTGTAAAGACAAAAGCGATAATTGCGAGCACGTTTTCGGGGAATGGCAGACGTCTATCGAGGCGACATGCACGACGAACGGCGTCAAGATTCGCAGTTGCGAAAAGTGCGGAAAGGGATTTTCGGATACTATACCGTGCGGTCATACCGTTGCAGAAGTCGTCAGCGACAGGTATTTGCTCACTCCGGCATGTACCGGAAGAGCCGTTTATTATAAATCGTGTACCATTTGCGGAGCGAGTCTCAATTCCACTTTCGAGTATGGCGAAGCCGGAAAGCACCGATTTAGCGGCGAGTCCACCGCCGACAGGTATTTAAAAACGCCGGCAACCTGTTCTGCCCGCGCGGTCTACTATAAATATTGTACTTATTGCGGAGAAAGAAGCGACGAGACTTTCGAGTACGGCAAAATCGCGGCGCATTGCTATGAAGGAGAGTGCGAGGACGACGAGTATTTGAAAGCGAAAGCCGATTGCGTAAACAAGGCGGTCTATTACAATTCCTGTATTTGGTGCGGCAAGGCAAGCAAGACGGATACGTTTTTGGGTAGCGCTTGTTTGGGGCATAGCTTTTCGCCCGACTCGTCCGAGTGCGCAAGGTGCGACGCGACGTTAGACGTGTTTAACGGCAACTACGGATACGAGTTTTTGGGAACGACGCAAAAAGGCGCCGCGATGCAAAGTTTGTACGGCGCTATCGATACGGCGGTGAAAAAGTTTCATACGGATACCAATTTGGACGCGGAGTTCAACGGCGAAAATTACTTTTTAACGACGGTCGATTTTTCGGACTCGGGGCTAAGCGACGAAGAGGCGTTGTCGGTATGGAAGACGTACAAGGACGATAAACCTCTATATTACTGGCTGTCCAATTCGGTAACGTGCAGCGGCGCGGAAATGACTCTGCTGGTAAACGACGAGTATTATACGGGCGCAAAAAGAGCCGAATACAACGAGATTATTTACAGCGGTATCAACGCTCTTACTCTGCGTACGGGGCAAAACGAGGGCGCGTACAGGCTTGCGCTCGCCTATCACAATGCCGTAATCGACGCGGTAAACTATGCCTACGACGACAGTAACGAAGCCCAAGGCGAGGACTGGGCGCATAATATAGTCGGCGTGTTCGCCCGTCGCGGTGCGGTATGCGAAGGGTATGCGAGAAGTTTTCAGTTGCTTTTAAACTGCGCGGGCGTGGAAAACGTGCTCGTGACGGGAATAAGCAACGGCGAAAATCACGCTTGGAACCTTGCAAAAATGGACGACGGGGAATGGTATTGGTTTGACTTGACGTACGACGACGCAAACGCGCAAGCGTTTATCGTAAGGGGCAATTTAGGCCGCCGATATAACAACTTTTGTATACCCGAAAGCGACTTCAATAACCACGAGTTTGCAACGAGCCAAGGCGTGGGGATAGACTTTTTATACGACTTGCCGACACGCGCTATCGGAAAATTCGACGGCAAAAAATACCTCAAATTGGGAGATGAGTTTACCGTAGGCAATATGGAGTTATACGTCGTAGGCTATAACGAAGCTGGGTTGAAATTTTTGGACGGAGAGGGTGCGGTTACCGTCCCCGAGAGCGTGAGATACGGTGGGCACAAGTACGAGATCGTCAGCATAGGCGTTGACGGAGACGGGCGGCGCGTTGCGTTTTCGGAGGGCGTGGAGGAAATAAATTTCTCGAAGGCGGTAAAATTCTTTTGGGATACGAGTATCGACGTAAACTTAAAAAACGTAACCGTCGACGAGGACAATCCCTATTATACTACCGTTGACGGCGTGCTCTTTACCAAGTCCTTGTATACGCTTATTTTGTACCCTCCGATGAAGCCGCAAACCGAGTACGTTATTCCCGACGAGACGGTAAACGTAGACAGATACGCGTTTATGTACAGTAAAAATTTGGAAAAATTGACGCTCGGAAAGAACGTAGAGACGGTCAGTATCGTCAACTTTTTCGGGGCGGGTTACGCGGACGGCGAGGCAACGAGCTTCGGTATAGGACATATCACCTCCGGCGGTATGCAGAGTATAGTAGACGCGTTGAAAGGCGACGGAATTTTGGAAATTCACGCGGAAAATCAAAATTATATCAACGACGGCGTGGGTATATACGACAGGGAAATGACGTGTTTATGGGCGATAGTCGATAAATCCATAACGACGTATCACGTTTCCGCCGATTTGAGATTGATAGAAACGACGAGCACAGCGGGCACCGTCTTTTGGGACTGTGAAAAGCTGGAAGCCTTTACGGTAGACGAAAATAACGAAACGTTTACCGAAGTCGACGGCGTTTTGTATAAAAAGGACGATAAGTCGCTCTTTTGCGCGCCGAGAGGGAAAATAGGCGTTGTCCATATCCCCGACGGCGTGGAAAAAATCGGACGGGAGGATTTGTTCGGGGTTACTTTCGACTCTTGCAAAAGCATAACTGGCGTCGAATTGCCCGACAGCGTAAAAGTGATAGGACATTCGGCATTCAGCTATTGCACGGCGCTGGAAATAATGTATTTGCCCAACGGCGTGGAATTTATCGGATACGGGGCGTTTTCCGATTGTTATAAATTGAAAAAGGTAACGATACCCGTTACGGTGACGAAAATCGAAGATTTTGCGTTTCACAATTGCTTTGATTTGCAAACGGTGGTTTATAAGGGAACGGTCGCGCAGTGGAACGCGATAGAAAAGGACGACGATTGGTACGGGGCCGAGAAGAACTTCAAAGTGCAGTGCACCGACGGAACCGTATAGGGAAGCGTATATATCGCATTTCTTTACGCCCGTAAAAATGGGGGGAATCAATTGCAAGAAATTTACTTTTGCTCGTTAAAATAAAAAGCGGACGAGATCAGAGTTTTTACGGGCTTCCCGAAAAGTCTTCTCTACCGTACAATGTACGCCTACGTTGGCCTTTTCGAAAAAATAAACGCAATCTATCCGCTCCCAACAAAAGGAGTGGACAGAATTAAGTGATTTTTTTCGAAACCGAACCGTCACTGTACTTCGTCGCAACTCTCTCAGTCTACGAAAATGCTACGCACATTCGCGGTAACTTGCGAGGTTGCTCCTCTTCCCCGCCGCGACAAGCGCGGCGGGGATACCCCTATTACAGTAGGTGATGGTTTGGGGAAAGTTCCCGAATTTTGCTCAAAATATCCGCTTTTAACGTTAAAGCAATGTAGATAAAATAGAAGTACGAACCGATTTAACGCTTAGAGCACATTCATTCGGGGACGTAAAGCACTTGATTATGTCCACTTCTCCGATAAACGCGGTCTTGACAGTAATAATAAATTATAGTAATATAATAGAAGAAAAAACGACGGATAATGCATTAGTCGTTTTTTCGCAACTTGTTTAAAGGGAATCTTATAATGCGTAGGTCGTGGCTTTTGGTATTACTCATATTGACGCTGTGTACGTGCACGGTGTTTTTTGCCGCGTGTTCTTACGTCGATACGATAGACGGCGAGCAAGACGGCGCCGACGAAAGCACGAAAAAGCCCGAAAGGACGGAGTTTACCGTGGTAGTCGACAACGGAAAAACGGTGACGAGAGTCAGCGGCAAGATAGGGGATACTTTTACGGCTACCGCGTCCACGTTGGATAACAAGCTGTTTTTGGGCTGGCGTTACGAGGGGGATATGGTTTCTACCGACGTATCGTACGAATTTACCGTAAACGGCGACGGCGCGCTGAACGCGGTTTATTGCAACGCGTATACGGTATATTTGGACGCGGGCGAGGGAACGGTCGGCGTATCCGACGTGACGGTCGGAGAGGGACAGAGCTATTCGCTTCCCGTGCCCACGTTGACGCATTATGAATTTTTGGGCTGGTACGACGGCGGCACGGCGTATTCCGACGAGCGCGGACGGGGACTGGGCGCGTATCCGGCGTATCAGGATATTTATCTCGAAGCGAAGTGGGAAAAGATACCGGAGTTTTCCATTACCGTAAATAACGGCGCGCTGAACGACAAAGGACTTGATACGAGGACGACGGAAACGTTGGTACTCTACCGAGGCGAAACGGTCACGTTGACTGCCGCAAGCGTCGAAAACATGAAATTTACCGCATGGGTAAATTCAGAAGAAGAAACGGTTTCGACGGATAAAGTCTATTCGTTTGCGGCGACTGCCGACGGAGAATACACTGCGCGATATAAGAGCTCTTACCGCGTAATTGCGCTGAATGGATTCGGGGGCGGCGAATTTGAATATTTTCAGGAAGTTACCCTTTCCGCGCAAACCAACGCCCGCGGACAAAAGTTTGTCGGTTGGAGAAATTACGAAACGGGTGAAATGATAGAAGACGAGGAAATACTAAACGAAGACGGCGAAAAGATAGGCGGAATAAAGAACAATGCAGACGGTTCGCTCACGTTGAACGTGACGGACAGCGTTATGTTGGAAGCGGTGTACGAAAAAATAAACTATGCGACGGAGTATTATATAAACGACAGACTTTTATCGGCGAAAGCGGACTACGTTTTAGACGAAGCCGACCCGATAAAGAAACAGGCGTATATAGATTATTATTCCCGTTTCGACGGGACGGCGCATTATAACGATACGCTCGACTTGCCCGAATACAGTATAGCGGACGACCCGTATTACGACGGAAATACCGACGACTTGGTATTCGGCGGATGGACGGACGCCCCTGTGAAAATGCCCGCCGACGACGTGAAAATTCACGGAACGGTCGAGAAAGCGAGCTATAAAATAAGAGTGGTAAACGGCACGGGCGGCGGCGTGTTCGAGTCGGGCGCGACTATTGTTCTCACGCCGAAAAATTCGGACGGAAAGCGGTTTGTCGGTTGGACCGTAGACGGCATCCCCGTTTCCGACGGCGAAACGGACGAAAACAACGCGTTGACAATTACGGTAAACCGTAACGCGACTTACGTTGCGGTATTCGAAGATACGGCCGATTGACGTTTTTTTATTCGTCGATAAGCTCGGGATGATACAACTTTTTGGTGGTGTCCGCTTCGTCTTTAAGCGCCATAGTCATAAAACGGAAATCCTTTTTTTGCGGTTTGAGCCGTCCCGACGTACCCGCTTTAAGGCTTCGGGCTTTTCTTTTATCGGAACGCGAGTTGTTATTTTTATTCGACATATTTTTTACCTCACGGTATCAAGTATGCGTAAATACGAGATCATTATACTAAAAGGAGCGTGCAATAGATGTCAAAAATCGCAGTGGTTACCGGAGCGAGCGGCGGCATAGGCAGCGCTATCGTCGAGAGGTTGTTAAAAGACGGTTACGTCGTGTTTTCTCATTATAAATCGAACAAAAACAAGTGCGTGGCGGGTGCAGTGCCCGTTTACGGCGACTTTTCGGACGGCAGCGGCGTAAAAGCTTTTGCCGATAAAATTCTTTCGCAAACGAAAAAAATCGATTTGCTCGTAAATAACGCGGGGGTCGCTTTGCAAAAGCTGTTTACCAACTGTTCCGAAGAAGAAATCGAAAATACGGTTTTTTGCGACTTGACGGCGGCCATGCTTCTTACAAAATTTCTAGCTCCGTCAATGATAAGCTTTCAGTCCGGCAGCATTGTCAATATATCTTCCGTTTGGGGCGTTTACGGCGGTTCTTGCGAGGTCGCTTATTCGGCGGCTAAGGGCGGGATAATCGCATTTACCAAAGCGTTGGCTAAGGAATTGGGACGTTCGAACGTGCGGGTAAACTGCATTGCCCCCGGGCTTATCGACACCGCAATGAACGGACATTTATCCGACGAGGACAAGCAAAATTTTGCCGAAGGAACTGCTTTGGGGCGAATGGGCACGCCAGAAGAAATTGCTTCCGTGGTCGCGTTTTTAGGCGGCGAAGAGGCAAGTTATATTACGGGACAGGTAATATCCGCAGACGGCGGATTTTAGAGGATTATATCTAGTGAAAAGGTAATAGTGAAGAGTGAAAAGTTAAGGATAAGAAAGGGGATAACGGTTTTTATTTTCTTTAACTTTTCAAAAAGCAAAAATGACACTTTTTGCCCGCGCGGGGTTTGGGTGCGTGAGCCCCAAAAGCTATGAAACAGAATAAAGTAAATTTTTTATAAAGAAAAGAAACGCGGACTGCGTTTCTTCTTTGTAAGTCCGACTAATGCGGAATTAGATTTTGTTAGCACAAAAGCGTTAGCAACTGCGTGCAAAATCCCGCATTACGAGTGGTCCGGCGAAGCACAGGACGTTGCAGTAATGGGGAATTTTTTCGAAAGCAAGCGACAGGCGTACTGACGTACGTCGAGTGCAGCTTTCGGAAAAGCAACCGAAAACTAAAATAAAAATATCCGCCATTTTTGACGGATATTCTTATTAAGAAAAATTATTAATTCCGTTTTCGGTTGCGCAAGGTCTCCGTTAATGCAACGTCCGTTATTTTGCGAATTTGCCGTATACCTCGTTGACCGCCGAGAAAGACGCGAACGTGTCCGGATACGAATGTATTATCCTTTGCAGGTCTGCAAATTGACGCTTGCGGATTATACATATAAGCATGCTTTTGCCTTCTCTCGTATACATACCTTCCGCCTGTATTTTGGTTACGCCATGTTTTAATTTCGTCATAATTTCCTGAGCGATAGCCTCGGGGTCGGTCGTGATAATTTCGAATTTATAAGCAGTTTTAAAGCCGTGTAATATTCCGTCGCCGACTTTGCTCGTAGTAAACAACATGACGAATGAAAGCAGCACGGGGTCGAGCTTCTGTGTAAAGCTTGCGCCTTGGTTGAATACGAAAAACGAAGCGACGACTACGACGGCGTCGAAAGCCGCAGTCAAACCGCTAACGCTGAAATTACTGTATTTTTTGTTTACTATCGTTGCGATAATCGTCGTACCGCCCGAAGTCCCGCAGCTTCTAAGCATAATTACCATGGATACGCCGAAGAAGATACCGGCGGCGACAGCCGCAAGCAAGCCGTAGGACGGATTATATTGAAACTGTGAAAATATTGTGCTTACCGCGGGTAAATCCATTATAATAATGAGTAGCGAACTCATAAGTATGGAAGCGGTCGCGATGACGGCTTCGCGTTTTCCGACGAAGAAGAACGCTATGAAAAACAGCGGGATATGGAGTATCAATAGCCAATAGCCCGAATTTATTTGGGGCACGATAATTTCCAAAAGTACCGCGATACCCGTAAAGCCGCCCGGCGCGAAATGGTTGGGGGTCGAGAAGAAATAAATGCCTATCGCGCGGATAATACCCGAAAATATGACGGGTAAAACCGACGAAATCATTATTTTTCTGAATTTAGTCCAAAATTCTTGCGTTTGTTGTTTCATATATCTTACCTATTTAAACGATTTATTATATAATAAATTTTAACATAAAATAATATGACAATCAATATTTTTCCGAATTTTGTCAAATGAAAAAAATATTTGGCGATAGTTGCCGCTTTTTGTGTGCGTAGCGCGTGCTATATAGCGCAGGAGTGGGCAGAATTAAGTGATTTTTTTCGAAACCGAACCGTCGGCGTACTTCGTCGCAACACTCTCCGTCTACGAATATGCTACGCACATTCGCGGTAACTTGCGAGGTTGCTCCTCTTCCCCACCGCGACAAGCACGGCGGGGATACCCCTATTACAGTAGGTGATGGTTTGGGGAAAGTTCCCGAATTTTGCTCAAAATATCCGCTTTTAACGTTTAAGCAATATAGATAAAATAGAAGTACTAACCGCTTTAACGCTTAGCGCACATTCATTCGGGGACGTAAAGCACTTGATTATGTCCACTTCTTATAGCGCAAGCCGATTGACTTTTCGGAAATTCCATAATATAATGTAATGTATTCAATCGAATAATTTTTTTTAAGGAGGCAAGCGATGGACTCGGGAAGTTGTAAAGGCAACGACGGCAGTTATCAGTTGACGGACGTTCCGCGAAGTTTCGCTTGCGCCGTAATTTAGCTGTTTTTATTGTCTTTATTTCCTAAATTCTCACTTAGGAGGTAACGAATATGGATGAGGAAGTAAAAATTTCTCTGCCGGAACAGGATAACGATACCGAACAACGTACTATTGTCAATAGCATAAATCCTGCCGACATTGACGAAGAAATAATTTTTTCTTTACTTGAACAGAAGAATATCAAAGAACTGCGGCCGCTTTTGGTCGCAATGAACGCCGCCGACGTAGCGGATCTTTTGGGGCGCGTACCGGAAGAGGATTTGCCGATTTTATTCAGGCTTCTGCCCAAGGACCACGCGGCGGATACGTTCGTTGAAATGGACACCGATTTGCAAGAGCAGTTGATAGCGTCTTTTTCCGACAGGGAATTGAAGATAATAGTAGACGACCTGTTTTTGGACGATACGGTAGATATTATCGAGGAAATGCCCGCAAACGTGGTAAGGAGAATTTTAAACCAGTCCGACCCTGCGACGCGCGCCGCGATAAACGAGATTTTGAAGTATCCCGAGGATAGCGCGGGCAGTCTTATGACTATCGAATACGTCAGCCTTAAAAAGGATATGACGGTAAG
>CAYVEU010000075.1:0-9836 GCA_964450015.1 uncultured Christensenella sp.
GTCGATTATAGCGCTTCGGTCGATTCTTCTGCAAGAGAGGCGAATAGCTTTTCTAAATATTTGAGGCAGTTGCGTGAGAGAAGAAACGGTAGCAACGACTAAAATTTTGCAAAGTTTGATAGAAGAAAGACAAGTTTTAAAACTTGTCTTTTTTTATGTCGAAAAATAAGTTAATGGAGAAAAAGATGACAGTTTATGTCGAGATAGTTTTCATAAGCAATATGCTGATTGACGCATTCATTTGCGTGCTTACGCTGTTTCTATTAAAAGAAAGAGCGCAAAAAAGTCGAGTGCTCATTTGTTCGATAGTCGGCGGACTGGCATCAATGGTTTATCCAATCATTGCAACATACGGATACGTAGTCAAAATTATAACCGCGATTGTTATACCGTTATTACTGAAACGGCATAAAAAATTTAAATCTTTTTGTGCGTGTTTTATAGTTTTTTTGTCGGTGACTGCAACGCTAGGAGGACTAACCTTACTTGTAACGAACGCGTTCGGCGATAGTTTGAGTTATCAAACCATGACGTACGGCACGTTCCCTATACTCGTTTCAACTGCGGGACTTATAATAGTTTTATTGCTCTCCGCACTTAAACGAGAAGTTGTTTCCGTTAGGGTAAAAAACTCGTTAACTTACGACGTCGTGTTGAGCAACCCAAATGCGCAAGTAAAATGCAGAGCGTTTTATGACAGTGGAAATCGTGTTTACACTAAAAATGGCGAAAGGGTAGTAATCGTTAGCGAGGAAGTTTATAATATGCTCATGCCGTCGACAGAAGAAGTCGTTACGATAAACACGCCCGTCGGAAACAGCGGCATGTACGTTACCGACGTAGAATTGGAGATATATTTTGAAGATGGCGGTAATAAAATATATAAAGTTAAAGCAGGCAAGGGTACGGCGAATATCGACGGCACTCAAATAATATTGCATAGCGATATGGTGGGAGATTGGTTATGAAAGAATTTTTCAAAAAGCTAATAAACAAAATCAAGAACTTTTTTAAACCCGAAACGGAACTTAATTACGTTGCGTCGCTGCCGACGCCGCTAAATCAAGAGGAAGAAACCGAAGCTATCCGACTTATGGCGGAAGGTGATGAAAATGCAAAGAATATGCTTATCGAGCACAATTTGCGGCTTGTGGTTTACATAGCAAAACGCTTTGACAATACCGGTATTGACATAGAAGAATTAATTTCCGTAGGAACTATGGGACTTATAAAAGCGGTAAAAAGTTACAATTTAGAAAAAAAGATTAAGCTTGCTACTTACGCGTCAAGGTGCATAGAAAATGAAATACTTATGTTTTTGCGAAAAATGGTTAAAATTAAATCGGAAGTTAGTTTAGACGAGCCGTTAAACGTCGACAAAGAAGGCAACAAGTTGGTTTTGAGCGACGTATTGGGGACCGATGGCGACATGATATATAAGGACGTGGAAGCACGGGTCGAGAATGAAATATTGCGAGATCTTTATGAAAAGCTGGACGAAAGAGATAAATTGATTGTTGGGATGAGGTACGGGCTTTACGGAAAAGAGGAAAAGACGCAAAAGGAAATTGCGGATATGATGAATATTTCCCAGTCGTACATAAGTCGTTTGGAGAAAAAAATACTGGCGAGATTGCGAAAAGAATTTTTAAAATGTGAATAAAAGGAGCAAAAAAGCAAATACTTCCGTAAATGCCTTAGTTTACATAAGGAGGTATTATGTCTTACAAAGTAGTTATTACCGGTATATCCACGTCCGACCTGCCTCGCTTGACGGCAAAGGAGAGCGAAGAAATGTTGAAGCGGATAAAAAACGGAGAAACAAACCTCAGAGAAAAATTTTTGGAAGGGAACATGAGATTAGTATTAAGCATGGTTCAGCGTTATAAATCCGAAAAGGATAATGCGGACGATTTGTTTCAAGTAGGTATGCTCGGGCTTATAAAGGCGTTAGACAACTTTGACGTTTCGTTAAACGTGCGTTTTTCAACCTACGCCGTTCCGATGATCATAGGTGAGATACGGAGATATTTGCGCGAGGGGACTTGTATGAAAGTCGGCAGAGGATTGCGCGACGTAGCGTATAAAGCAATGCAAGCGCGCGACAGGCTGGAACTTAGCAGGACTAACGAAGTTACGCTAACCGAGATCGCGGAAGAAATCGACGTGCCCTACCGCGAAGTTGTAAGCGCGTTGGACGCAATCAGCGAACCGGTAAGCATTTACGATTCTGTTTACAGCGATTCCGACGACAGTTTGCTTGTCGTAGACCAAATAAGCGACGATAGAGATATGGACACTGTATTGAACGAAATCACTTTAAGCGAAGAAATTTCCAAACTCCCCGAAAGAGAACGAAACGTTTTACTGTTGAGATATTATCAAGGGAAAACACAAATGGAGATTTCCGCAAAATTAAACATGAGTCAAGCACAAGTATCTCGACTGGAAAAAAGCGCGATACAACGCCTAAAAGCGGCATTCTAATCGATTTTACAGCCAAACATTAAAAACCGTCACGTTTTTGTGACGGTTTTTGCATAAAATAGAGGTTTAGAACATAAATATAAAAATATGCCGAGAGGAGAATCGTGAAAAATATAGATTATACTTTCTGTGAATTACGCGAGCGTGAGATAGTAAACGTAGCCGACGGGCGAAAGCTGGGTAGGATAAGCGATATGGCGTTTAACGAAAAGGGAAATATCTTAGGCATAATAGTTCCCGGCGAAAAGAAGCTACTGAAAAACATCGCGGGAGCGGACAATATTTTCATTCCGTGGAATTGTATTTTAAAGATAGGTGACGACGTTATATTGGTCGACTTGCATAACGAGCCTAATCGAAATCCACCGCCGCAACATGGGAATAATGACTGTATAAGCGGACGTTAATGAGAATTTAACTTCAAAAAAAATCAGTTGTATGGGACAATATAAAACAATATCGGCTCGATAAAATAAGATTTTTAACAAATTCATTTACAAACGAACTAAAATTTGATATACTAAAAAAGAAGTTAACGAGAGGTACTTATGAAGTGTATTTATTGCGGTTGTTTGGAAAGTAAAGTAGTTGATTCCCGTTTGAGCGAGGACGGAACGTCCATACGTCGTAGACGCGAGTGCTTGAATTGTCTTAAAAGGTATACAACCTATGAGAAAGTCGAGAGCACGCCTATTTTAGTTATAAAAAATAACGGCAATCGCCAGTCTTTCGACCCGGCAAAAATCAAAGCTGGTATTATGAAAGCTTGTGAAAAACGTCCTGTACCGATGGTGAAAATCGAGAAACTCGTAGCCGATATCGAAAGACAAATTCACAACTCTTTGGCACAAGAAATAACTTCCAAAAAAATCGGCGATATGGTCATGGCTGGTTTAAAAGATTTAGACGACGTTGCATACGTGCGTTTTGCTTCCGTGCACCGCGAATTTAAGGACATCAATACGCTTTTGAGCGAGATAGAGCATTTGGTTCAGGATAAAAAGTCGGATTAAAAATGATTGAATTTGAATATTCGGGTAAGCCGATGAAGGTAAGTTCGGCTATTTCCCAACGGTATCCGATTATAAATTACAATACTTTAAGAAAATTGTTTAGAAAAGGCGACGTACGGGTAAACGGCAAAAAGCTTTATTCCGACGTAGCGGTTTCCTGCGGTAGCATAATTCGCGTGTATTATAATATTCCTGACGAGTTGAAAATTATTTTCGAAAACGACGACGTAGCGGTATTTTTTAAGCCTGTTAAAATATCAAGCGTAGGCAACGACTCTTTTGAAAATGCAGTTTGCGAGCACTTTCCCGATTATAGAATTTGTCACAGATTGGATACAAACACCGACGGATTGCTGATATTTGCTAAAAACGTAAAGGCGTATGAGGAAATTAAAAAGGCGTTTAAAGAACATAAAATAGAGAAGCACTACGTTACGGCGGTGACGGGACAGCCCAAAGATTATGAAGAATTGGTAGGGTATCTAGTAAAGGACGGAAGCGGTACTGTTAAAATTTACGATAAAAGTAGGGATAATGCGCTGAGAATAGTTACACGATACGAAAAGATATCCGAAAAGGACGGGGTGAGTTTTTTATCCGTAGGGCTTGTTACGGGAAGAACGCACCAAATAAGAGCGCATCTTGCATATTGCGGTTATCCTATAATCGGCGATTCCAAATACGGCATAGTTGGCGTAAATAGAAAATATAATAAAAATTATCAAATTTTGCGCGCGTATAAAATTGTTTTCCACATAGATAGCGGTGTTCTTTCCTATATGGACGGAGTGATTGTGGAACTGAATGCGGAAGAATTTATTTCTTCGATAAAATTATAACGTACAACGGCTACGAAAATAAAATTTTCGTCTAGGCTTCTGCACTTATGTTTTGTGCTTGCCGCATTTATACTATAATTATAAAATATCAGTCAACTTGTTTCAATATTCGACATATATTGTATAGATATTAGGATGTTGAAATGATATTAGAGGGATTTTTTGCACTGTTAAGCAATTTGTTGCTGTTTACGTCTAGAATCGACAGCGGCAATTCTTTTCCGCACCCGCTTACACCTGAAAAGGAGAGGGAGTATCTTATAAAATTCAAGCGCGATAACGACTTGGAAGCGCGCAATATTTTAGTAAAGCACAATTTGCGCCTAGTAGTATTTATCGCCAAAAAATACGTCAATTATCCCGACAACGACGATTTAATAAGCATTGGAACTTTGGGGCTTATAAAAGCAATCAATACGTTCAATCCCGAGAAGGGCTCGCAACTTGCGACTTACGCTTCACGTTGCATTGAAAATGAGATACTTATGACGATGCGCAATTACAAAAAACGCTCGCAAGATATATCTATTTACGAGAGTATCGGAAGTGACAAAGACGGCAACGAAATGCCGATAGTCGACCTCTTGCAAACCGACGAAGATAGCGTTTACGCTCAAATCGATTCGGAATTTATGCGGAAGACAATCAAGAGTTTGACAGAGAAATATTTGACGGAAAGGGAAAAAGAGATAATAATAATGCGTTTCGGACTGAATAGACAGCCTCCGAAGACGCAACAAAAGGTAGCGGATCAAATGGGGATATCACGTTCGTATATATCTCGCATCGAAAAGAAAGCGTTGTCTAAACTCCGTGCCGCGTTCGAAAAAGAAAATATTCAGTTATAAAAAAAGCGTCGATATGACGCTTTTACTGTGTAAAATAAGCAAAAGGGCTGCGCGCATAACGCGACAGCCCTTAATGTGAGACGGTCTATAAGCCGAGTTCTGTCTTGAACGGCCATCTGTCTAGGCGTACCGTTACCGGTACGCTCAAGCGATTTTTGAAACGCGTCGGGCAAACGATCGTTTCTTCTCTTGCATCGAGCGGGGTTTACACGGCCAATTTCGTTGCCGAACTGCCGGTGCGCTCTTACCGCACCTTTCCATCCTTACGGTTATATACCGCGGTTTATTTCTGTTGCACTATCCTTAAAGTCGCCTTCAGCGGGGGTTACCCGTCGCTCTGCCCTGTGATGCTCGGACTTTCCTCATCTTGCGATGCGGCCGTCCGGCCGTCTCGATTTTATTTTAACACCGTTTAAGCTTTATTACAAGTATAATTTCCTTGTATGCGTCAATAATATTTTCAACTTTAATTTCAATGGAGTATTATGCTTTATATCATTATAGCAATTCTCGTGTTAATGATTTTGATTTCGGCGCTATTCGTTATGCGCGAGCGCCCTAAGGTTGCTTACAACAGAATGAGAAGTTCCGACGTGGCGACTTTAAGCCGTCTTATATGCGACGTTTGTCGCCGAATGAGGACGGAAGACAGCGGAGTAGGTATAAATCCGGCACGCTTAATGCCGAGTATTCGTCGGGCAAATGCGATGATCGCATCAAAAATAAAAATAGGTGCGCCGCTAAGCGAGAGCGAAAAATGGTTTTACGAGAATTATTATCTAGTATACCGTTATGCTTATTCGCGTAACGACAATTTAAAAACTTTGCCGCATATAGACGGCGTTCCACGCGTGGTGGCAATAGCTAAGATAATAGTAAATAACTCTTTGGAAAATCTCACGGGCGAGCGAGTGCGAGAGGTTTGCGACGGAATTAATGCTAACGTAACGCTAACTTATGCCGAATTAAAAGAATTTAACAACGCGATAAGTTATGCTATCGTAGAGCAAATTTTTATACTGTCGAGAAGATTGTTGCATCAAGAATATTATAAAAAAGCAGCGTATAGAAAAAGATTTAACGAGAATTTTTTAAAAAGCGACACTTACGTCTACTATCTATACCATATCAATCTATTGAGCACCGACGAGAAGAACAAATTGCAAAAGCGCGGGTTCAATGAAAAATCGGCTCTTTTAAATTTCAATAGCGTTACCGTTCATAACGCACAAATGGCAAAAACGCTTTTTGTCGCACTGGGGGAAGTAAACGGATTTTTGCCCGTTCACATTGGACTGAAACATTTAAGTGCATATAAAATGTTGATAAAAGCGACCGAACTCGAAAAAATATCTTTAAACACTCGTTTGGCGTATTTTACGGAGTTGGAAAAGCTCTGCAAAAAAACGGGAATAGACGAAGGGTATGCCGCGGAAAAATTGGTGGAAATGGCAAGCAATTATTCGGTGGACGTGTCCGAAGTGATTTTTGACAACAAGCGTGCGTTTTTAAAATTTTTAAAGACGGGAAAAAGTTCGAAACCGAAAGACGGCGGTAGAAACATGTGGCAAAAACTATACGTTGCGACCGTTTTGCTGGTTCCGGCTATCGGTGCGGCGCTTACCGCTGTCTTTTTTAACGTGATGGTCGGCGTGCTTTCGTATATTCCGATGATATTTATTGCGGAAAATATATTGAATTATCTACTAAGTCACACAGTCGATGAAATTGAAACGCCGAAAATGGGCTACAAAACCGTTCCGTACCGTCACAGCGTTATGGTTGTAGTAAGTGAATTTATTTCTGATATGAGACAATTTAAAGAAAGCATGACGCACCTTGCGGAAATAAACGCTGGCAACGGCGGCGAAAACGTGCAGGTGGTATTGCTGGCGGATTTAAAAGGTGCGGATACGGCAGTTTCGGATTTTGACGTAGAAATAAAAAATTACTTAGATAAAGAAAAGCTTGATGACGGAATTAACGTTTTTATAAGAAAAAAACAAAAAATAAACGGAAAGTTTCAAGGGAAAGAGCGTAAACGCGGCGCAATTAACGCCCTCAATAAACTTTTGGTGACGGGAAATACCGAAGAATTTTACTATATTTATAATTCAGAATACGTAACTCCCGAATATATAATAACGCTGGATGCCGATAACACGCTTATGCCGGGCGGCGTTGTCGAAATGGTAAATATGATGGCGCATCCGTATAACTCCCAATTCGATATGCTGGCATGTCACAGTAGGTATAATCTTTATTCGCTGAAATCAAGATATTCCACACGGTTTTTAGCCGAGTGCGGAACGGAAATTTATCCGTCGTTTTCCGGACTTTATTATAAGCTTTTCAGGCGTGATATATATTGCGGAAAGGGGATTTACCGTTTAAATTCTTTTTACAATAAGTTGGAAGGCATATTTCCCACCAAAAAAATATTGTCTCACGACGTAATTGAAGGCAGCGTTTTAAAAACGGGCGGCGGCGGAACGGTATTCGAAGACGCACCGACGGGCTTTTTGGCGGATAGAGAACGTAGAAAACGCTGGCAACGCGGCGATATACAATTATTACCTTTTATAGGCGGCAGTTGGAAAAGCGAGGAAGGGCATTTGGTAAAAGCCGAAATCGAGCCTGTTTATAAGTTTATAATGGGTAAAAATATTTTGGGCAACGTTAAAGAACTTTGCGTTCTTGCGGTAATACTTTTGGGTTTGTTCCTGAATATAAACTCTTTATGGTTTGGACTGGCGCTTTTTGCCGCACCGTACGTCGTCAACGAAATAAAAATATTGCGAGGAATAGCGGCGGGAACTTTGCCTCGATATATCGTTTCGAAAACGGTCAAAAATGTGCTTTTAATGGTGGAAGACTTATTTATGCTAAGCTATTACGCGCTATGCAACGCTGCAATACTGGTTTCGACGCTTTGCAGAATGGCGACCGGACGTAAGCTTTTGGAGTGGAAAACTTATTATAATTCACAAAACAGTCGCAATTTGGCGTCTTATGCTCGTGAGTTCGGTTTGTATTTTGCAATTATGACGGCTTTTTGCATAGGTATGTCCTTTGTATTTTTCAACGCCGTATATTTGGGCGCTTATCTTATACTGGCGGCGATAGCGTATCTTGAACTGTATATCACGTCCTCAATGTCGTTAAGTAGCAAGGGAGTCGACAGTCGAGAGAGAAAGATTTTGTTGAATTATGCCGACAAAACTTATAAATACTTTAAATTTATGCTGTCGGACGGCTATATCATTGCCGATAATTTTCAGGTAAAACCGTATAAAGGTATGGCTAAAACGACGTCGCCAACCAACATAGGTTTTAGCATGCTCGCCGAGATTTGCGCGTACAAATTGAATATCATCTCATTAAACGAGTGTTGTCATAATCTCAACCGTATATTGGACGAGGTAAAAAAACTGCCGAAATGGCACGGTAATTTATACAACTGGTATGATATGAACACTTTACAACCCGTCAATAACTTCGTTTCCAGCGTGGACAGCGGAAATTTTTGTGCGGCGGTTATGATAGTCAAGGAATTTTTAAGTGAAAATTCCGATACGTTGGGGGAGCTGAAAGCAGAACTAACCGTGGCAAATACCGATCTCAATGCGCTCTTTGACCGCAATAAAAATTTATTCTACTTGGGCTACGATGGGGAAAAGCCGGTAGGGCATTACGATCTCTTGAATTCGGAAAGCCGAATTTTAAGCACGATTTACGTTGCGAGAAGCGGCAATGCCGAGCATTTTCGCTGTTTGCAAAGGGATTATTCGTCATATAAGGGCAATACGCTTTTAAGTTGGAGCGGAACTGCGTTCGAAGCGTTAATGCCTGATTTGTTTTTTACACCGCCTAAATACTCTCTATTGTACAAGACGTCTAAAAACAACGTAGCGGCGCAAACGTCGGGAAAATACAGGGGATTGTTCGGAATAAGCGAAAGCGGTTGCTACAAGTTCGATGAAGAACTGCGGTACCAGTATTATGCGTTCGGCTTAAATAAACTTGCGTTGCGCAACGAAAAGAACAGGGCTGTCATTTCACCTTATGCAGGCGCGCTGTGTTTAAGTTATGCGCCGAAAAAAGTTATCGACAATCTTTGTCGCATAGACGATATGGGAGGAGTGCGGGAGTACGGTTTTTACGAGAGCATAGACTGCGGCTCAAAACCTAGATTCGTGGCGTCGTTTATGTCGCACCATCAGGGTATGCTTTTATGCGCAATTACCAATTATTTATGCGATAACGAATTGCCTAGATTGCTGAAAAACAACTTAAAAGTGCGGGCAACTTTGAATTTATATAACGAATTGACACCAGAGGTAGCTTTTGGACTTAAAAATGCCGAAAAACAAACAAAACTAGCAGTTGATAATGACGAGTATTCTAAATGTAACATCAAAATAGAACAATATTTCCAAGCGTCGGCGTTAAGTGATACACAATATACCACTGTTTTAAACAGTTTTGGCGGCGGATATTCAAAAAATTATGACATTTATCTTTCTAAATTTAATGGTGTTTACGAAGAAAACGACGGCACGTTTTTCATGGTAAAAGATAGAGATAAATGGTATTCGCCGACTTTTCTTCCAATGCGTGAAGACCCGCAGGATTATCGAATGAGTTAT
>CAYVEU010000076.1:0-9812 GCA_964450015.1 uncultured Christensenella sp.
TGAATATCATGACGATTTGGAAACGGTAACGCTTGATTTGGCGGGTGTAACGGACGGCGTAGATAAGCGTACATATTGGCGTAGTAATTCATCAAGCAAGGGAGACCACCACCAAAATCAAATCAATTCGGTGTTCTTTGCTATTGATACGGACGTGCTCGAAAAGTATGGTTATACACTGCAACGAATAAAGGCTGAATGGTGGGAATATAAAACCGCTCCCGCCGTTGTCGTTGATAAATTGGAAATGTATAACAAGTTACTACCTTTTAGCGGGTTTGACGCTCGAAACGGTTTTGCTTCGGTTGGGGGCGCTCCTGCTTCTTTGTACGCTGACGATTTCTATATGGGCAGTGTTGGGGGTAGTACAACTCATTATAATTACACTTGGGCGGTTAGTTTAACTGCTTCGGGAATCGGCGGTACGCATACTAAATATTCCGCTTATGATGATAAATTATTACCGTTACTGTTTTATACAAATGGAATAAATATTGATGACTATGTGCTTTCTGCTGAAAGATTGCAAGCATATTGTGAAGACTATGATAAAAGTTATGTCAATGGGCATTTGCAGTTTAATGAGCATGATTTCAGCGCAGATTTGTTTACGGACAATGTAGACGAAGGTAGAACGCGTGGTTATAACTTGCGTGAATTTGATATAACGAATCCCGATGATTTATGGCAAATCAATAGTTATGACAGTACGCATAATTGGTGGGATAAGTTTCGTGATTATGGCTTTGGAAATATCAAAACGAATGATGATTATTCAGACGTTTCCCCTATTCAAATGCTGAAAGCGGAAGATTTTGCGGTTTCAAATGTAGCAGACCACTTAAAAATAAATCCCGAAGACGTAGGCAAGTTGAAAGACTACTACAATGCAAGCGTTAAAGATAACAATAAAGACGGCCAACCCGATAATGCGGTATTTTTATTTCGCTATGCTCAGACGGACTATTTTGCACAAGATTTACACGTCTATGACGTGGAAAATGATGAAAGTTATCCGTATGACACGATGGGAAAGCATAATCCGACTATTGCCGAAGTAAGACAAGGCACTCAAATTTTTGATTTTGATATACTCACAATGACTTTTAACAAGAAGGGCAATTTGACTACACTTGGTTGTGTGAGTTCTCCAGTTGACCATTGGACAGGCTATACGCCGTCCATTGAGCCGACTACGCCCGATTGGTTGAAGAAGTTGTTAGAATTTGTGCTTGCGGTAGTATTGCTTATTCTGCTTATCGTTCTGCTTTATTATACGGGTTTATTGCCTTTGGCATGGAAGGTTGTTAAATGGATTATTCTTGCGCCGTTCAAGCTCATTGGAGCGATTTTCAAAGGCATAAAAAAGCAGACGAATAAACATAAACGGGAGTAGCCGTATGAAAGTATTCAAATATATGCTGTTGCCCGCAACGCTCTTTGCGGGCGCGGCTATTCTCGTGATTCTGCAAATATCTTTATATATTGCTCGAAGATACTATCGACTAAAAAACTAAGGAGTATTTTATGAAAAAACCGAAATTTCATTGTAGTTCAAATAAACAATGGAAAGCAATAAAGCGTAGTTATGCTATATAGGCACAAAAGCGAATCGAAGCCCCCTATCCTCATTTCCGATATTATAAAAAATCAAAGCACCCTGCTTTGATTGTCGGAGAACAAATAGGTAAGAAAACGGACAAGCGCGGCAACGAACGCGAAATTGAAGAATACCGTTATCGTAAAGTTATGCACGACGAACGCGACGGTCGGCATTTGAACGAAACTGTGTTCCCAAATCCCGATCCAAGCGACCCCGAACCTATGCACATTGCAAAGCGAGTACGGCACGACAAAAAGAAGAATTTTGATCCGAAACCGTTGCCATGGAAATACTCGAAAAAATGAGCATAAAAAAAGAAGCACCCCACGGGCTAAGCGTTAGCCGCCCATTCATTGGAAGCTGTATACTTCCGTGCTTCTTTAAGGAAACGCACCCACAAGAGGCTTTACCCTCTCGCAATATCCACCGTAACGGCTTCTCGCGTTTCTTGTAATAAGTATATACCAAACGACGATAAAAGTCAATCAGTTTTAATAAGGAAAATTTTCTTATATGAAAACATTTAAGCGTGTCATGTGGGTATTGCTCGGCGTGGTGATACTCGTAGTTATAGGATATTTCATTTATACGGCGGTGAAGCTATAAAACAGATAGAAGTTCCTTTTTATGAAAATTATTGCAGGCGTTGCAAAAGTCTTTCGCATTGCCCTTGGCGTTGCATTAGTGGTGATACTTGCCTTGAAATGACGGCTTTTAAGGAAGATAAACAAAATGAAAGCGATAGCGAAGAAGAAGAGAAATAAAAGAAAAATCAGAATTAACTATCGGCATTATATATGCGTTGCGATTACAATCGGCTGTTTGCTTTGTAGTATATTTGTATTCCCGAACGCGCTCGGCAGAGTGATCGAAAGCGTTCGGGATTTAGGCTTATCGATTGCGTATTATTTTTGTCAGTTATTTGGCATATCTTACAACTTTACGCCTACGGTAAATGAATATCCGAAAATACCGTTTTTCTCCTCTCCTGCGCCCTCTGTCCCCTCTGAAACGCCCGTTGAACCGTCTGCCCCTCTGCCGTCCACTTGGGACGGTTTCGCGGCGAATTGGGGTAATTATTGGCGGCTGTGGAGCACGACGGAGAATTTTACAAATTATCTATCATTTCTCGGAAATGTACTTGAAATAATCGCTATGGGGATTATCATAATAATTCCCCTCGTTTTGCTTTTGGTTGCTATTTTTCGGCGTTCCATGAAAAAGCAAAATAATAATTATAACAGAGATTCCCGTCCCCTGCGGGCATGGAAGAAAGTCATGCAATATACATACATTCCCGTTAAGTATTGGATAGCGCGAATGTTCCTGTTCATTCGATCGCATAAAGCGTATTGGATAACGTGGCTTGTAGTATGGGCGTATAACTTCAATTTGTTTACAATCGTATTGGAATTCATTGCATTCTATCTTTATTTTGCAATGTCTTTTGATTTCGTGAATATATATCGGCAAGTGTACAAGCTCTTTTTAGACCTCTCCCCTATGTTCAAATTTATTCCATTGTGGGGTTGGCTCATATTGGGGTTGTGGCTTTTTCACCGATTCCGAAAGAGAATCGGCTACGCGCGGCTCACGCACCATGAGCGCAAGAATTGCGGCTTTATCAATGAACGCGCGTTAGTATCTCTTATCGTCGGCACAATGGGCAAAGGCAAGACTACTGGTCTCACTTCAATGTGTCTATCTACGGAAGTTATGTTTCGTGATAAAGCGTTCGAGCTACTGCTCGAATGTGATATGAAGTTCCCGAATTTCCCTTGGATTAACCTTGAAAATGCGTTAAAACGTGCGATTGCAGAACATAGGGTTTATAACCTCGCAACTTGCCGCGATTTTGTTCGCAAATTGCAAGTGTGTTTTGGGTTGGGACATAAAAGCAAATCAATGTATAAGTGTGTCCGTAGGCATTTGAAAAAAGCTTACGGAATAGCCTGTAAAAATATTTGTTTCGATTACGATTACGACCGTTATGAAATGAGTTATAACGATAACCTTGAAGTTATCGACCTGTGGAAAGTAATTGAGGATTATGCTCAGTTATATTTCATTTACATTATGGAATCGTCGTTGATAATATCCAACTTCTCTATCCGTTCGGATATGCTTATTTCCGACGTTGGGAATTTTCCTCTTTGGAACGGCGATTTCTTCCATAGAGACAGCCGTTTGATTGACAGCTTCTCCCGCCATGCTCATATACTCGATTTTGACGTGCTACGTCTTGGACGTACCGTTATTGAAAATAACGAGCTACGAAACTCGTTTGAGTTCGGTATCGTGGCGATTTCGGAAATCGGTAAAGAACGACTGAACTCTAAGGTATCGCAATCGCGTGGGCTGAAAGCAAAAGACGACGAAACGAATCAAGAGAACGACGGATTCAACGACGCGCTGAAAATGGCGCGCCACCGCGCGACGGTGTGCAATTTCCCTTTCTTGAAGATAATATCGGACGAGCAACGCGCCATGTCCTTGGGCGCAGATGCGCGGGAGCTGTTTGATATAATCAATATACGCGAACGGTCTGATACCGTGCTTCTTATGCCGTTCTTCGCTCTTGAAGAGCTGCTTTACGGGTGGCTGTTCCGAAAGTTTCAGAACTTATATACGGAACACCGTTATAATCGCGGCGATAATACGCTATTTATGTATTTGTTCAAGGGAATCGTGGCGCGGTTTAATCACTATTACAACCGCACTTATAATACGTTCGGCTGTCACGTTTTACGGGTGCAGGTGGAAAGCGGCGCACTCGAAGGACAGTACAAAGAGCAAAAATACTATATAAGCCGAAAGAAAGATTATAGTAAGCGATTCGCTACGGATTGCTTCGCCGATTTCTTCCGCGAAAAGGCTTTGACCGCTCCCGTAGGGCTTGACGACTTAGAAGAATACGAAACGGAGCGGGCAACGTGGGAAGAACTTAAAAAACAATCGAGCTATTTCATTCGAGATCTCGAAGGTCTGAAAGAAAATCAAAGTGAGGTAAATAATAATGGCTAAGTATGTAGGAAAAATTTTTAAGGTTCCAAATAAGGAATTAAAATTGCATGGAAGAGATATACACCATGTTCATGTGCAATGGTATAATCCTCATAATCATATGTTTAAGTGTCGCGTAATTACTTCGTTGGAAGAAGCTGTTCCTTTGGGGGCTTTGCCGAAAGAGCCGAAAAAATTGATTTGTTCTACTTATGATTCGCAGACTGGCGAACATGCTGTCTTAACGAAAACAAAATATAAACAGTTGCGGAATGGTGGAATTGAGCCGATACCGATAAATCAATGTGAGAATTTTAAGACATGGAGCGGCTTTTCTAAGACGGTTTATTTATCGAAAAGCGATTTGAAGCTAAAAAACAAAAGTAATATGCAAATTAAAAAGCAGAGATAGATTATCTCTGCTTAACGGCTTATTAAGGTGAAAGCCTACACCGCCTTTCGGCAATCATTTTAGCGGCTTATTAAGGTGAAAGCCTACACCGTCTTTCGACAATCTTATTATATGCACTTCACTAAAAAATGTCAATACTTTTAATGAATTTTCCGTGCAGATAATTTGGGTTGGGTCTTTGGGTTCGGGAAAGTCGCCCGAACGGGCGAAATTGAGGGCGGTAATGTGAATTCCGCCTTTTTGTTGGGATAGACATTGACAAATTTTTTCGTTTGGTGTATAGTAATTGTGCTACACAAATGAAGATTCACTAAACGGACACGTTTTGCAGACGTTGTCTCTCTTTTGTTATATCCGTTTAGTGATATTTGTGTAGCAACAAATCAAAGAGAGTACGTTTGGGGAGGTACGCTCTTTGGCGTATCTCTTTTTTGCTTTTTGGGGAGGTTAGAATAAATGAAGTATTTATATTCGTTGACTAATAAAACTTTGAATCGTCTTGTCGAAGATAAATTAAATATCAAACAGTGGTTTATTCGAAATGATAAAATAAAGAATCGAAGAGAATCTATTTCGTCTTCCGAACGGTTTAAGATATTAAAAGCACAAGCCGAAAAGTTAAATTTTTATTTTGATGATACCGAAGTTGTTTCGTGGCTGGATACGTTAGTGACTATGTATTGTGTTTTTGCTTGTATTGAAGATGAGCATTTGAAAAATCATATAACCATTTTACAAGAATATTGTATCCCTTATTCTTATAAACGAGCTGATTATTTATTGGTTTATGATAATAAAATACTTATAATTGAGTTCAGCTTTAATAAATTGGGCTACGAATTTAATTATGAAACGAAATTACAACAGGCGATAGGCTATAAAGAACTACTCGGCAACATTCTACCAAAAGAAATTGATATTGGGACTTATACTTTTCTTTTGGAACCCGAGGAAGATAAATACGGTAATGCGATTATGATAAATGATGAACTTCCAAATGATTCTAAAATTTCTGCATTTGCAGATTATATTGAAAAATTCTTTAAGAAAAACAATAACTTAGCATTGGATTCCTTAAAGAGATTAGATGAAGAATAAATACCGCGTCTTGTGCAGATCGTGGGTTGGGTCTTTGGGCGTGGGAAAGTCGCCCGAATGGGCGAAATTGAGGGCGGTAAAAACCGCCCTCTTTTCTTTTTTGTTAATAGAATGATTTTATCATTCCGCAATATTGTAGCCTATGGATTTTTATAACGTCGTCAATCCTATAAAGTAGTTCTTCGTTAATTTTTCCAAATTGTGTTTCAGCGTTCATATCCATAGGCGTGAATATATATCCGTCAATAGCGTGCCCTTGTTTGTCCTCAATGCGGTAGCATTCTTCACCCTTGGGGCAAGGGTTTCCTTGCACGTTTTTTGCATACCAATGTAGGTAAAATTCTTTCATGTTTTATCTCCTTTTTTTGGTTAGTGTGCTGTGCGATTGATCGCGGTCAAAATTCGAGGTCAAAGAACGTCGTCAAATATCTGAGTGAAGAACCTGAGGGGCGGGAGCTCCCGCCCCTCTTCGCTCTTATAGATTATTTGATTTTAATTCCGCGCGTTTCTGCGATATACTGCGCGACGGCGGTCGTTAATTCCATGCCTTTTATAATTCGGTTCATGTATATCTGATTGTTCCCCGAATCACGGAGCGGTGCGGAGTGGCTCTCGTAATCGCTCAACGCAAGAATGATTTTGTAGGCAGAAGAAGCATAGTTTTGCGTGTCGTCGGCGTTGTAGCATTGAATCAAATCGCTTACCACCTGTTGCACGCGCTCGTGTCCCCTTTCGCGTTCCTTGTCTTTCTCTACGAGCTTCTTCTCTTCGAGCACGAGCGGAATGATTTCCTTTTCGAACTCTGCGCGGGTGAACTTCTGACCGATAAACGCCTGCGCTTCCTTTTTGATAAGTTCCACGTCATTCTGCCGTTTGAGAATGATTTTCTTCGCAATGCTGATGCGCTCAATCGCACTGCGGGAATGCTGAATGTTAATCTTTAACTGATTTTTTTCACCGCCGAGATAACGCACCATTCCGTTCATGCAGACGACGCGCTGACAGATTACGCGATACTGCACGCCCGTCGAGCCGTCGAAAGAGTTATTGAACACCACGAACGAATTGAAAATGTCATCTGCGATTTGGAAATCTTCGCCTTTGAGTACGAGGAAATTCTTTGCATAGTCGAGGGTGTTCTTTGCTCCGAACGACGGACCACCCACCTCGTAGTTATAGTTCCCGCCGTTCACGATATCCTCAGCAACTGCGAATGCGTCGCGGTTGCTTACGGCGTGGTACTGATTGCCGACTACGCCGAGAATGTGCTCGGGGTTGTCCGATTTCGTCACTGCGAAATGGTCGGGAACTTTTACACCGTTTTCAAGGAAAAGCGGAACTTTTTCGGCGGTGTAGTCAAGCCTTGCCATGCTAAGAGCTTCGTCGTAGGACTGCGCGCCCGTGAGGTCAAGCCCCACGCCGTCGAACATACTGAAACGGCGGAGAATCGTGTTACGGGTCTGTGCGTTGGTCTTGTAGTAATTGGTTGCTGTTTTCATAATAATATCTCCTGTTAAAATTTTTTTTGAAAAGCTCTTGCTTTTCTGTTTTGCTTATGCTATAATCTAATAAAGTTCGGCTTGGGGCGGGTAGGTTCGCCCCTTGCGCGGTAGCCGTTCGGGAGCGAGTTGGAGTTGTCACCCCGTTCGGCTATGTTTTTGCCTATGTAGTCAAGTTATCGGGTGATATACTCGATGAGCTTGACTATTTCTTTTTCTGTCCACCCTTGGGCTTTCAGATACTCAATGAGCTTGTACAGCTCGCTGCTTGTCATCTCTTCCATTCTCCTTTCACCTACCTGTAAGATTTTTACGGCTTACACCGTTCGACTTTTTAAGTTGCCCCGCCACCTTGGAAACAAGAACGGCAAGTCCCTGTCGATAAAGGGAGCGGGCGAGCGTTTCAGCGGTTTAGCGAAACCCGCCCGCCCCTTTATCAACGGCTTGCGATTTCCCCCTGTGCGTTATAGTAAAACTACGCATTAAGGAAATTTGCAAACGAACCCGTCCCCAAAATGGGGAGGTGTAAGGCGCGCCTTACACCTCTTACCTAGTAAGAGGTACAACCGCGAGCCGCAGTCAATGGAGGACATACTTGTCGACGGAGATTTTTGCAAAAATACTACTACTGTCCTTGTAGTGGAGATTTTTGCAAAAATACAGTCGCGTAGCGAAGCGGAGCCGAATTGACGGCGATAGATTGCGGTTGTGCTATAAATACGCGCGAAGCACCCCATTTGCCTTGCGGCTTAGCAAGGCTCAAAAAGCAATGATAAACGACGAGGAAAGTAAAATGCGAAAAACAAAAGGAAAATTCAAGCATTTATCCATGACGAAACGATTACAAATTGAAGCGTGGCTTAAAACCAAAACACCGATTAAAGAAATAGCAAAACAGTTGGAAGTCCATATCAGTACCGTATATCGAGAAGTAAAACGGGGAACGTATCGAAAGAAAGAAGCATGGTATGACCGATACCGTTATGAAAAGCGGTATCGGTATAAAGAAACGTATAGCCCCGACATTGCAGAAAAAAAGTATCGGGATAACCTTGCAGCAAAAGGCGCACCGCTAAAAATCGGTAATGATTTCGACCTTGCAAATTACATTGAAAATAAAATCGTTAAAGAACGGCATAGCCCCGATTCGGTAATCGGGGAGATTCGCCGTAAGCATTTGCCTTTCAAAACAAGTATCTGCACGACAACGTTATATAGCTATATTTACAAAGGCGTATTTGCAAGATTATCTATGCGACATTTACACGAGAAAGGAAAAAGGAAGAAGCGGGCGAAAAATGAAGTAACTGTAAATCGTGCACCACGTGGCACAAGCATTGAGCAACGCCCGAAAACGATTCTTAAACGTAGTGATTTCGGACATTGGGAAATGGACTGCGTGTGCGGTCCTACGACCGCCGTTTTCCTCGTCTTGACCGAAAGAATGACCCGTAGGGAAATTATAATGACTATGCAGAATCAAAAGGCGGAAAGCGTTATCCGGTGTCTTAATCTCCTCGAACGGAAATACGGTAAATTATTTAAGCAAATATTTAAGACGATCACCGTTGACAACGGCACGGAATTTTCCGCCTTTGAGGAAATGGAAAAGTCCACTTTCGGTCGAGGGAAAGGAAAACGAACGCAAGTATTTTACTGCCACCCCTATTGCTCATCAGAACGAGGAAGTAACGAGCGTATGAATCGAGAGATACGGCGAAGAGTTCCGAAAGGTACAGACTTGTCAAAGTTTTCGAAGTCGGAAGTGCAGAAAATTGAGGATTGGCTGAATCATTATCCACGAAAGATACTGAACTATGCAACTCCGCAAGAACTCTACGACGAGCAAATGGCGAAAATCGTATAGAATAGCGACTGAGAAAGAAAATAGGCAAGCCGAAAGGCTTGCCTTGTAAACGTATCATGTAACAGCTATACACCCGATAAAATCGGGTGTATAGCTGTTTTTGTTCCAAAAACAGCGGTATTACTTTGCGATTATATCATGCTTTCGTTTTGGGAAAATTTTTTTAATTATTTTCGCATTTTCCCTTGACATTTTCAACTTTTACGCCTTCCGCAACTATAAAAACCCCAAAAGAGCAACCGAGAATATTCTCGGTTGCTCTTTTGGTACTCCCTGCGGGAATCGAACCCACAACGGCCCCTTAGGAGGGGGCTGTTATATCCATTTAAC
>CAYVEU010000077.1:0-9719 GCA_964450015.1 uncultured Christensenella sp.
GCAAGAATGATACAGCAGAACGGCGGATTTATCCCAGGTATCAGACCCGGTAAGTCCACAAGCGACCATTTGCGCAAGATCAATAACAGAATTACGCTTTTCGGAGCATTGTTCCTAGCATTCGTCGCGTTGATACCGACTTACGTGCTTCAAATCAAAGGCTTCGCGTCGTTGGGCTTCAACAATGCATTCAGCGCGACCGGACTTTTGATAGTCGTAAGCGTTGCACTCGAATTCCAGAAACAGTTGGAGAGCCAGTTGCTCATCAAGAACAATAAAGGATTCTTAAAATAATGAAAATCATATTATTAGGTGCGCCGGGAGCCGGAAAAGGCTCTCAGGCGACCAAAATAGCAGCAAAATACGGTATAGCGCACGTCTCCACAGGTGACGCGCTTCGTGCTAATATAAAGAACGGCACGGAACTCGGAAAGTTTGCCAAGTCGTTTATCGACAAGGGCGCGCTCGTTCCCGACGAGGTCGTAGTCGGCATAGTCGCGGATAGAATCAAGCAAGCCGATTGCGAAAAAGGCTTCCTTTTGGACGGTTTTCCGAGAACAATCGCACAAGCCGAGGCTTTGGGCAAGCTCACCGATATAGATTACGTTATCAATATCGACGTGGACTTCGACCTTATAGCGGCTCGCATAGGCGGCAGGCGTATGTGCGCATGCGGCGAAAGCTATCATATTTCGTCATATAAATCCGACGTTTGCGCAAAGTGCGGCGGTAAACTTTATCAAAGAGACGACGACAAAGAGGAGACGGTAAAGTCCAGACTTGCCGTTTACGAAAAGCAAACCGCGCCGCTGGTTAGCTACTACGAAAACTCGGGCAAATTGGTGACGGTGGACGGCAACAAGACCATCGACGAGGTATTCGCCGAAATTTCGGAGATACTCGATGGTAACCGTTAAGTCGGCGGAGCATGTCGAGGCTATGCGCAAGGCGGGAAAAATTCTCGCCGAAACGCTCAATCTTTTGGAGCGCACCGCAAAAGCGGGAATGACAACAAAAGAGCTCGACAAAATCGCTTACGACTTTATCGTCAAAGAGAACCACGCGATCCCGTCATTTTTAAACTACGACGGGTTCCCCGCGACGCTTTGCACGAGTATAGACGACGAAATAGTGCACGGTATTCCTTCCTCGCACAGAGTTTTAAAATCGGGAATGCTCTTAAAAGTAGATTGCGGCGTGGGCGTAGACGGTTTTCACGCGGACGCTGCGAGAACTATTGCGATAGGCGAAATTTCCGAAGAGAAGCGGAAGCTCATGGAAGTGACCAAGCAGTGCTTTTTCGAGGGAATTAAAGTTTTAAAAGACGGCGCGAGGCTGGGCACTCTCGGATACACTATTCAGACTTATGCGGAAGCGCACGGTTACAGCGTAGTGAGAGAGCTTATCGGGCACGGGATAGGCAGTACCGTTCACGAAGAACCAGACGTACCGAATTACGGTAAAGAGGGACGCGGAACGAGAGTCTGCACGAATATGACTTTGGCAATCGAGCCGATGATAAATCTCGGGCGCAAGGAAGTTTATCAAAAGAGCGACGGTTGGACGGTGGTGACGGCGGACGGCAGCCCCAGTGCGCATTACGAAAACACCGTCGTGATAACCGACGACGGAGTGGAGATACTAACTCTTTGATACTAACGCTTTAAGGTGATGATATGGAAAAACCGGTAAACGTGGGCTCGGTTGTATTCAGTAGGGCCGGACGGGACAAGGGCAGATTTTTTACGGTGGTGGAAATAGTCGACGATACGTTCGTAAAGTTAGCGGACGGGGATTTGAGACGGTTGGAAAATCCGAAACTTAAAAAATTGAAACACCTTAAAAATACCGGAGATATCTTAGACGCGATAGCCGAAAAGCTAATAAGCGGAACCAAGGTATACAATGCGGAAATTTTCAGCGCGCTGAGAAGATATAATTCATAAAAGGGAGGAATTCAAGTGTCTAAGGATGACGCAATAGAAGTCGACGGCGTAATAACCGAAATATTGCCCTCGACGAAATTCAGAGTAAAACTTGCAAACGGGCACGTAATCATAGCGTATCTGTGCGGAAAAATGCGCCAGCATACCGTGAGAGTGAGCGTAGGCGACAAAGTTAAGGTTGCTATGAGCCCTTACGACCTTAACAGCGGAAGAATAACGTATAGAAATAAGGGCTAAAAAGAGAAAACGTAAAGACAGGAGGAACGTAAAAATGAAAGTAAGACCGTCGGTAAAGCCTATGTGCGAAAAATGTAAGGTAATAAAGAGAAACGGCAAAGTTATGATAATTTGCTCGAAATACCCCAAGCACAAGCAAAAACAAGGCTAAAAATATTTGCATTAGCAAACTTGTTATGATATAATAGCAAAGTTATAATGCCCCATACGGCGACGTATGGGCAAAATCGAGTTCAACGTGAAGGCGGCTGAATTGCTGAAATACGGCAATTTACTTCACTGATTAATATAGATAACAACAGAAACAAACATTTGGAGGTTTTTAATGGCTCGTATAGCAGGTGTAGATTTACCCCGTGAAAAGAGAGTGGAAATCGGCTTGACTTACATTTTCGGTATCGGAAGAGTTACGTCCAACAAAATTTTGGCGGCTACCGACATCAATCCGGATACCAGAGTTAAGGATTTGAGCGAAGATCAAGTTGCGAAGATTCGTGACTACATTGAAAATAATATCCACGTTGAGGGCGATTTACGCAGAGAAATAATGATGGATATTAAGAGGCTGAAAGATATCGGCTGTTACAGAGGCGTCAGACATAGAAAGGGTCTGCCGGTGAGAGGTCAGAGCACCAAGCAAAATGCTCGTACCCGTAAGGGACCGAAGCGCACCGTAAGCCGCTCCAAGAAAAAGTAGGAGGTAAACCAAAATGGCCGTAAGAAGATCAGCAGTTAAGAAAAGAAAAGATTTAAAGCGCATTGAGAAAGGGCAGGTACACGTACATACCACCCATAACAACACCATAGTTACCGTTACCGATATGAACGGCAACGCGATAAGCTGGGCGTCGGCGGGTACTTTGGGTTTGAAAGGTTCCCGTAAAGAGACCGCTTTCGCCGCAACGCAAGCGACCGAAAAGGCCGTCAATGAAGCGAAAATGCACGGTGTAAGAAAGGTTGAAGTTTATATCAAAGGTACCGGACAGGGAAGAGAGCCGTCGATAAGAGCTATTCAAACTTGCGACGTGGATATCACCATGATTAAAGACGTTTCTCCGATACCCCACAACGGATGCCGTCCGCCCAAGCGCAGAAGATTGTAATTAGGAGGTAAATATGGCGAAATATACAGGACCCGATTGCCGTCTTTGCAGACGCGAGGGATGCAAATTATTTTTGAAAGGCGACAAGTGCTACTCCGACAAGTGCACTTACAACAAGAGACCGACCCCGCCGGGACAACACGGTGCGGGAAGAAAGAAGCCCACGCCGTACAGCGTTCAGCTTCGTGAAAAGCAAAAGGCAAAGAGAATTTACAATCTTACCGAAAAGCAATTCCATAAGTACTACCTTATGGCGGAGAAAATGCGCGGCGCGACCGGTGAAAACATGTTGGTTTTGCTGGAAAGAAGACTTGACAACGTCGTGTATAGAATGGGCATAGGCGTGAGCCGTGCGCAAGCTAGGCAAATAGTCAACCACGGTCATATCACCGTCAACGGAAAGAGGGTCAATATCCCCAGCTTCTTAGTAAAGGCGGGCGACGTTATCGCGGTTAAGGAAAACAAGCAAAGCTTGCCGTTCTTTACCGAATTGAAGGGCGCGAAAATCAACAACAGCTTGAAGTGGTTGGAATTTAATCCCGCGGAACTTTCCGGTAAGATTATCGAACTGCCCACACGCGAAGATATAGATATGTCCATTGCTGAACATATGATAGTCGAGTTGTACTCTAAGTAATCAGGCGTAAATTAAGGAGGAATTGCCACAATGATGGAAATGACCAAGCCAAAAATCACGGAAAATATAGGAGCCGACGAATCGCAAGCGAGTTTCGTTGTCGAGCCTTTGGAAAGAGGCTACGGCACGACGGTCGGCAACTGTTTGAGAAGAATTCTCTGCACGGCACTTCCGGGCGCGGCGATAATAGGCATTCAAATAGAGGGCGTTAAGCATGAATTTTCCACCGTCCCCGGCGTTAAAGAGGACGTTGCGGAAATCATACTTAACCTCAAAGAGATTGCCGTCAAGGTTTACGGAGAGGAGTATTTTGCACCGACTAAGGTTAAACTCGTGAAAAGCACGGGCGGCATTATCACCGCAGCCGATATCGATTTACCTTCCGATATAGAGATAATGAACCCCGACGCATTTATATGCACGTTGGAGGACGGATACACGTTCGATATGACGTTGACTATCGGTACGGGCAGAGGTTACGTTTCCGGCGCTAACAACAAGCCGACGACCCCCGAGCCCATAGGTTATATCCCCATAGACTCGCTCTTCTCGCCCGTAGTTGCCGCAAGCTATTCGGTAGAGGCTACGCGTGTAGGACAGTCTATCGATTACGACAAGCTGACGATAAACGTAGCGACCAACGCGACGAGCACGCCCAGAAAGGTAATCAGCTTAGCCGCTAAGATTATGAGCGATCACATGAAGCTTTTCATCAACTTAGTTGACGAAATGAACAACGTGGATATCCTCGTAAGCAAGGACGACAACGAACAGCAAAAGGCGCTGTATATGAGTATCGAAGAACTCGATTTGAGCGTCCGTCCGTTGAACTGCCTCAAACGCGCGGGAATATTTACCGTAGAGGATTTGGTTAAGAGAAGCGAAGAAGATATGCTTAAAGTTAGAAACCTCGGAAGAAAGTCTTTGGACGAGGTAATATTAAAATTGGAAAGTTTCGGTTTGGGACTGTCCAACAAAGACGAGTAAGGAGAATTTTTATAAATGGCACAGAATCGTAAACTAGGGAAAAGAACCGACCAAAGAGTGGAGCTCGTTTACAATCAAGCGGCGCAACTTTTATGGTACGGAAGAATCGAAACTACGGTTGAAAGAGCAAAGGAAGTAAGAAAAGTTGCCGAAAAGATGATAACTCTTGCGGTCAACACCTATCAGGATACCGTTAAAGTAACCAAGCTTAAAAACAATCAAAAGGATGAGAAGATAGAGGTCGAGTTCACCAACGACGGACCGAAGAAGCTTGCCGCGCGTAGACGCATGATGGCTAAATTGCCCGATTTGCAAGAGCAAAAGGTTCACAAGGAGAGCAAAGAGACTTTCCGTGAGAGAACTGCCGACATCAAGCATCCGCTTATCGAAAAGTTATTCGGTGAGTACGCTCCCAAGTACGACAAGAGAGCGCAGGATTTGGGACAAAGAGGTGGCTATACGCGCATAATAAAGACCGGCAACCGCCGCGGCGACGACGCTTCGACCTGCATCTTAGAGCTTGTTGACTAATTCACAATACAATTAATAAAGGCGCGGTCGGTTTGACCGCGCTTTTTTTAACCGCAGTAGGACGATATGGTAAAACGTTTTTTAAGAGAAAAAAAGAAAATAGTTAAATTGTTTATAGCGGCTATACCGTTCTGTATGCCATTCGTTTTTGCGGAAATTTTTTGGTTTAAAGGCGCGTTTATCCCCATTACTGTTACGTTTGCGTTGGGAATTCTTATAAGCATAGTCAACGGTTTATACCGTAAATCCCAAATCGAATACCTAAATGCTACGAACGAAACGGCAATGGAAGTCTATTCGGTATCGGATAAGGATGGGACTTTTGAAATTATAACCGACAATTTCGGTATCCAAAACCAGTCAAAACGGTGTCGAATAGTAAACGCACTGGAAATATTGCCTATATTTTTTATAGCGATTTTTACGATAATCGCGGCGACGTTAAAAAGACCGTTAGGGAAAACTTGGGCGTTGTGCATAGTCGCGTTTTTCTTAATTCTAAATATCAATATTTATTTAAGTTACTTATATAAAAATTCCGTTAATTGTGCTCAAAAGGGAATTGGCGAGCCGAAAATTAAATTCTCTGACCATATTTTGCTGAGCAAAAAAGCGGTTTGCTTTTACGCAGTGGCAGAAGCGGTAATTTTCGTTATCGGACTACTAAACGTCTTTTTCGACGTGTTCAACGCCTACGGTTGGCTGTTTATAATCGCCGCAACCGTTATCTTGCTAGGCGTTTTTGCGTTGCTGAATAAAGGAGCGAAAAAAAGTGATTGACAGAACGACGGCGTTGGAAACGGTTTTAAATGCGGCTAAAAAATACGGTGCTAAGTATTGTAAATTTATAGGCGAGGGCAGCTTCGGGTGCGTTTATAAGATTTACGGCGAGGACGGGACGGAGTACGCAGTCAAAGTCACCGACGAGAAAACCGCGGTCAAGGAAGCAAAGGCGTTAAGAAAATTGCGCGAGGTCTGTACCGTTACCGTGCCCAAAGTGTACGAGTGCGAGGTTAAAGACGGTTGCGGACGTATCGTTATGGAGTATATCGACGGGGTGGACGCGTTATGCAATCCGAGAGTTTATTTGCACGGAAAAAGAAAACGGCGGGCGTTTGCCGAGCAGGTCGCCGACGGCGTGCATAGCATTATTTCGTATACTGTAGATAAGTTTGGAGATTTCGAGAATCCGACGGTTGGCGACTGGACGGAATATTACAGGGGCGTTGCCGACGGCATCATGCGTGGGATAAGAGAAAGCCGTGATAAAAGGGTCAAGGTAGTGTTGCCCGTAATGGAAAAGCTATATAAAAATTTCGACGTGATATTTTCGGAAAAGGTGGAAAGAGCCTCGCTTATTCACGGCGATTTGTGCCCTATGAATATGCTCGTTGATAAAAATACATTGGAATTGAAAGCGTTTATCGACCCGCTCGATATGCGTTACGCCGACGGGGAATACGAGCTTTTTCAGCTGTTTTGCCAGTCTGGCAGATACTTTAAACTGTACGAAACTTATAAAGAAAAATACCCCGTATCGAAAAATTGCGATATAAAAACCGCGTTTTACGCAGTTTTTGCCGAAGCGGAGTTCTTTTTAAATGACGGAATTTTTTTAAAATTTTTGATAAATCCGCTTATAAAGAGAGCGGAAAAGGAACTTAAAAAGTTCCATTGAAGTTATATTCCGCCTGTGCCAGAGTTATATTTGCCTAACGGCAAGTTATATTCGGCTAACGCCGAGTTATATTCTGCCGATGGCAGAGTTGAGGATCATCTAAGGAGAAAACAGCCGTTATTACTTAAAAAAACCTTCCACCTTTGCAAGGGGGAAGCCGGCTCGCAACAGCGAGACGGATGAGGGTGCTAACGGACAGGGCAGAAAAGAAGAAAACGGACTTTAAATTTATATTATCCGTTAATTTTCACTATTCACTATTACTTATTACTTTAATTTGCACGCTTCGTCGTGGGGTTATATCCTTGCCTTTTAAATTCGAATATGGTAAAATTTAAAAATAAAGGACAAAATAGGGTAAAGAATGATACTTTTGATGGACGTTGGCAATACGAATATTAAAATCGGGCTGGCGACGGAAACTAAAACGGTGCATACTTGGAGAATTGCTACCGACACCAACCGTACGGCGGACGAGTTCGGTATGGTTCTTTTCGACCTTTTGAAACAGCACGGGCACAACTTTAAGGATATTGACGGCGTGATAATTTCCAGCGTTGCGCCCAGTATCAACTACACTTTGGAGCACATGTGCCTGTATTATTTAAAGGTTAAGCCGATTATGGTCGGAAGCGATATTAAGTTGGGCGGAATTACGCTTGACTACAACGGACAGCAGTTGGGGAGCGACCGCATAGTGAACGCCGTTGCGGCGTACAGGCTTTACGGCGGACCGGTTATTACCGTTGACTTCGGGAGCGCGACTACTTTCGGAGCGGTGGATGCCAACGGCGTGTTCGTGGGCGGAATGATTGCTCCCGGTATTAAGTCGAGCACGGAGAGCCTTGTCAATTCCACGGCTAAACTTCCGAGGATAGAGCTCGTTGCGCCGAAAAAAGTTTTTTGTAAAAACACCGTCGAAAACATGCAGGCGGGGATAATTTACGGCTTTACGGGGCTTGTCGAGTACATCGTAAGGCAGATGAAGCGGCAAGCGGGGTTTGAAAACGCCAAAGTCATAGCGACGGGCGGTATGAGTTTGCTGATTACTCAAACGGACAACGAAATCATCGACACGGTTGACAGGGCGTTGTCGTTAAAGGGATTAAGAATACTATATAACGAGAATAAAATAAACGAGGTGGACTGAAATGAAAAAAATAGGCGTGGCTTTATTGGGACTTGGAACGGTCGGCGGAGGAACGTATAGGATACTCAAAAACAACCGTGAAAGCATAATGAAAAACGACGGCATAGACGTCGAAATAAGGCACATTATCGAGCGCGACGTATCCAAAGCGGAAGCGCTGGGCGCGGATTTATCAATAGTCGGAACGGACATCGAGAAAGTTATCAACGATAAAGAAACGACGATTGTTGCGGAATTTTTCGGCGGTATCGAGCCTGCCAAAACCTTTCTTATTAAGTGCCTTTTGGCGGGAAAAAGCATTGTAACCGCCAACAAAGAACTGTTTTCCAAGCACTGGGTCGAATTGGAAGCGGCGGCGAAAAAGGGCAAGGCGGGACTTTATTTCGAAGCGAGTTGCGTAGGCGGCGTGCCGATAATTAGAACGCTTACCGAAAGTATGCAAGGAAATAATATTCAGTCGCTTATGGGTATAGTGAACGGCACCACGAACTTTATCCTGTCCAAAATGGCGGACGAGGGGCTTGCTTATACGGACGTATTAAAGGAAGCGCAAGAGTTAGGGTATGCCGAAGCCAATCCGACTGCGGACGTCGAGGGATTTGACAGCATGTATAAACTCAGCATTTTGTCGAGCCTTGCGTTCAGGACGAAAGTGCCGATAGATAAGATTTACCGAGAGGGCATAACTACGGTCGGCAAGGAAGATATTGCATACGGCAAGCGTTTTGGGTACACCTTGAAGCTGCTAGCCATAGCGAAAAAGGTAGACGGCAAGATAGAGGCGCGCGTGCATCCTGCGTTTATCCCCAACGACCACCCCTTAGCTTCGGTAAAGGGCAGCTTTAACGCCGTTCATATCGTGGGCGACAACGTGGGCGACATTATGCTTTACGGCCGCGGCGCGGGCGATTTGCCTACGGGTAGCGCGATAGTCAGCGACATAGTGTTTGCGGCTAAACAGTCGAAACCGAAATACGCGCCGTTCAAAAATACCGACAAGGTGAGCGACGCAGGCTTTTCCAAGGACTTCCGTTGCAACTACTATTTGAGAATGAGTGTAAAGGACGAGGAAGGTGTTCTTGCCAAGATTTCGGGGATTTTCGCCAAGAATCACGTCAGTATCGACACTATGACCCAAGAAAACGACGGAGTAAACGCAAAGATAATCTTCCTTATCCACAAGACGGGAGAGAGCAATATCAACAAGTCCGTCGCGGCTATAAGTGCGCTTGATTGCGTTAAGAGCGTTGACGCCATTATTCGCGTAGAGGAGTAATCCGGACGGCGGATAGCCGTAGGCTTTGCGCTCTCGAAAACGCAAACGATTATTAATTCGATACAAGTATCCGTCGTTAAAAATGGCGGATACTTTATTTTAGTTTTCGAGAGCTTTCCCAAAAGTTGCGCCTACTGTACGACAGTACAGCGACAGCTTACTTTTGGGAAAAAT
>CAYVEU010000078.1:0-9639 GCA_964450015.1 uncultured Christensenella sp.
GGTTTTTCCTTTTCCATAACGCGAGCCTGCACTGCGGAAGTTTGCGTACGCAGCAAAATATTATCGTTAATATAAAAAGTGTCCTGCATATCTCTGGACGGATGATCTTCGGGAATATTAAGTTGCTTGAAATTGTAAAAATCAAGTTCTATTTCAGGCCCTTCTTTAACCTCGAACCCCATACCGATAAAAGCGTCTACCAATTCGTTTTCAGCGAGAGTTACGGGATGTAAACCGCCGCAGTTGGGAAATTTTTTCGGCAAAGTAACATCTATTCTTTCGTCGTTAAGTTTTTTTTCGAGTTCACGCTCGGCAACTAACCTTTCGCGCTCGGCAAGTTGCGCTTCCACTTTATTGCGTAATTCGTTTATCAGTTTTCCCACCGACGGTTTTTCCTCGGGCGGGCAATTCTTCAAACCTTTAAGCAAAGCGGTTATCTCACCGTTTTTTCCAAGATATTTTACTTTTAAATCATTAAGTTCAATGCTACCTGATGCTGCGTCGATTTTAGCTTTTACTGTTTCGGCTATCGATCTTATTTTATCCAACATATATTGTGAAATTCTCCTAATATACTAATATTTTTATTAGTATACCATATATATTGTGCTGAACGCAACAATTTACACACCAACGAAATGGATAGATTACGTTTATTTTCTACAATGTGAAAGGACAAGTTAATCGTTTGCCAATTACTTTCATTGTGTTGTCGGCATAAAAAATATGATACGTCGTTTACACACTAATTGGGAAGTAGATCAAGATAATCCGTAGTCGTGTTTTCTCCCAAATAAGTGGACGGCACTTCCCCTATAATGACGTTTTCCGTGACAAGTATTTCGTTCGTTACGTCACATACTTCGCTACGCGTCGGAATAAGCATCGTAACTTCCGCATAACAATTGATTTGCAATCTGTGAAGCGTTTGATTTATGCCTACGGTCGTAAAACTGGAACTTAATACCGTGTAGCAGTTGCTTACCACCTGTGCTGTAACAAAAACGTCTCGTCCAAACTGCGCTAAAAGCGAATTACCCGTGAATACGCCGAAAGGAACGTTCAATCTCATTCGCCTTAAATTATTTAAACGGTTTTGAATTTCGGTTTGAATAATCATATTGACTTGATTGATTAAGCCCGAATTTGCGCTTATATGATCGATTTTTCCCGCTTGATCGTAGTGAATTAAAAAATAATCTTCGTAAAATACGTCCAACGACTGTAAAATTTCATTACTGTAATTAATAATATTTATAACTTCGGCGCGAACTTCTTCCGCGCACATTTTCGCCACTAAATTCATTCCGAATATCAAAAAATATACGGCAATCAAAAGTAATATCAAAAGAAAAGCTATCAGCTTTTTCTCGAACTTTGACAATTTGCGCATATATAATTTATATGCAGTTCACTTAGCCAAAGTTCTTTTTTCTTTGATTCTTCCTATTGATTAAGCTTTATTATTAACGGAATAGTAAATTTTTCGCATAGTCATTGCATCTTCTGCTTGCGTTCCCGACGATTCGCAAACTATGCACGGTTCGATACCGAATTTTACGAAAGCCTCAGCCAAAGGCTCGAATTCAGGACCGTAAACGTCGTCGGCAAACGTCAAATGTTTGATTTCGCCGCTTGCGCCGTACATAATTTTGCTGAAATGAACGTGCATATATTTTACTTTATTCCCCGGCATATTGTCCGACATAAATTTCAAGATGTTTTCATAATCGGCAACTGTCTTTAAGCTTCCCTGTGTACGGGCGTTGACGTGACCGAAATCGATACACGGATAGAAAAACGGCGCAATCGCGCAAAATTCTACGACCTCTTCCACCGTACCGATTTGCCCCAGCTTCCCCATCGTTTCTATACAAATTTTAAAGTTTTCGTAACCGTTTTCGATAATCGCTTCGCTCAGTAACCCTATATTGCTTTTCGCTACGGCGACCGCTACGCTTCTTTCGACTTTTCCCTGAGCCGCCGGATGAAAAACAACCCTGTCACCGTTATCAAACGCCTTTAACTTTTTAACCGAATGTAAAACGTAACCGATACTTTTTTGTATTGCCGTCGGGTCTGGGTTTGCGAAATTTATAAAATACGGTGCGTGAACGGAATTTTCTATGCCGAAATTTTTAAATTCTCTACCGATTTTGCAAGCAGTATCGTCGCTCATATGTACGCCTCTGCCAAAAGAATATTCAAAAATATCGATTTTTCGCGCACTGCACCAAGCTGCCGCTTCTATTGTTGAATCATGCCCTTCGTCGATAAAACTTTGACTGTTTCCCGCTACGCCTATTTTAGTCATTTTGTAAACTCCCTATGGTTAAATCTATATCGTATTTTATTTGTGCTACTAGCTCATCTATTGACGGAAATTCCGATATCTCTCTCAAATATTTGTAAAACTCAACCTTGATACTTGTTCCGTAAATATCACCGTCGAAATCGATTATATGTGTTTCGGCATTTACTGTCATATCACCAAACGTAGGATGCGTGCCGATATTCGTTACCGATAAGTAACTTTTCCCGTCAAAATAAGTTTTCGTCGTATAAACTCCGTTTTTAGGAATCAATTTATCGGCTTCGAAACTAATATTAGCAGTGGGGATGCCTATTTCTCTCCCGCTTTTTCTACCTTCAACTATCGTACCGGAAATAAAAAACGGACTGCCCAAAAGAATATTGGCCTCAGTTAAACGACCGTTTTCGAGCAAGCGGCGGACGTTCGTAGTGGAAATTTTTTTGCCGTTTTCTTCCAATAATTCAACGATTTCCACTTTTACGCCACGCTTTTTGAAATAATCGCAAAGTATTTTTACGTTTCCGACGGCATTACGTGCAAAAGTATAATCGCTTCCCGCAACGATGGCGTAAGGCGCGAGTTCCTCTAAAAACTTTAAAAAATCTTCGCAAGTCATATTTAAAAAATTCCTATCGGACGGCAACGCAATAACTTTCGCTCCGCAGTCAGACAAAATTTCTTTACGCTCGCGCAAAAGATAAATTTCCTTAAAATCCGTACCAAGCGTTCTATAAATTCCATCGTCAAAAGTCATGACGATCAACTCGCAATTTGCAGTTTCGGCAACTTGCTTACCCACCGAAATCAACTTGCGGTGTCCGCGGTGAATAGAATCAAAAAAACCAAGACAATAGACTTTTTTTTGCATTTTTCCTCATAAAAGCCAAGTAATTAGGCTTAATTTTTCACTAGTTGCGCTCCCTATTCCCATAATATGACCATCGGGCGTGTAAACGGAATATTTTCCGTCGTCAAGGCAACAATCGAGTTTTAATCCGTTTTTAAGCGTAGCAAATTCATGGTCGCGAAGTATATATTTTGGATATTTCAATACAAATTCTATCGGTAAAATTACGTCGTTTATAGCGGTAATTTCCTCAACTCTAATTGAATTTTCCAAACAAAAATCTCCGCTTCGCGTGCGCAAAAGCGCCGTCATTGTTCCAACAGTACCCAATTTATACGCCATATCGCGCACAATTGAGCGAATATAAGTGCCGCCGCCGCAATCGATATCAAAAGAAAACACTCCTTTCGTTAAGTTTTCTACCAAACGGATATCGTAAATGTTAACTTCTTTGGGGGCCAACTCGAACTGTTCACCTTTTCTGGCCATTTTATATGCACGTTGTCCGCCTACACATTTGGCGCTGTAATTGGGTGGAACTTGCATAATCGTTCCTTTAAGCTCTGGCAAAACTTTTATAATTGCTTCTTCGGAAATATCACTAACAACACGTTTTACAACAGTTCCCGTTCTATCCAACGTATCCGTTTCCACACCAAATTCAAAGGTTGCTCGATAGCTTTTAACTTTATCCAAATTATAATCGAACAAACGGGTTGCACGCCCAAGCGCAACGGGCAGCACTCCTTCGGCTATGGGGTCAAGCGTTCCAAAATGCCCAACTTTTGTGGAAATATTATTCTCTTTTAAATGCTTTTTTAGAATACTTAACGCCCGATTTGAGGACATTTCGCCACTTTTATTGAGATTAATGAATCCACTAAGCATAACTGAGTATTTCCCTTGCAACGTTCACTATTTGCGTATGTACGTCCTCATAATAACCGTAAGCTCTGCAACCAGAAGCGTTAAAATGCCCTCCGCCGCCGAAGCTGCGAGCGCAAGCCGAAGCGTCGACATTACCTTTTGTACGAAAGCTTACTTTGTACGCCTTGTCTTTTATCTCAGTTACGGCAATAGATAATTCTACCCCCTCTATATCCAGCACGGTATTAACTAATCCCTCGGTGTCTTTTTCGGTAGCTCCAAAATCCGACAAATCTTTCAGGCTTGTATAGACGTATGCAATCCTATCGTTTTCATAGGTTTCCAATTTTGACGTGATAGCATTTTTTAACTTGAACACGTTCAACTTGATATCTTTGGTAACTTTGCGACAAATAGTCGCGCTGTCGAAATCATAATTTAAAAGCTGTCCTGCAACTAAGTGCGTTTCCGACGTCGTGTTACTAAACGAAAAACATCCCGAATCGGTTACGATACCCGTATATAAGCAAGCGGCGATATCATTATCTATAAAGTTTTTATCATAACTACGGAACATTTTGTACAAGATCTGCGTAGTACTTGCGGAATTTTCCTCTCTTATAGTTTTATCGGCAAAATCTCTATGGGAACTGTGATGATCCACTACTAACGTGCATTTACCTTTTATAAACAGGCGAAAACAAGTATCTCCTAGTCGCCCCTCGTCGCCTACATCTACGCCTATGCATAAATCATAGCTTTTTTGCGGTTCAGCCGAATTTACCAAATCGAAATCGGGAAGAAAGGAAAGTTTTTCGGGCAAATTGGCGCGTTTTAAGTCGGGCGCAAAGCAAACGGCGTTTTTCCCCATATTTTTCAAATAACGCGTCAAGGCTATTGCCGACGAAAGACAGTCACCGTCAGGGCTGACGTGCATAAATACGGCAATCGTTTTACTTTTTTCAATAAAGTCGAAAAACTCGCTATATTCAGTCATTTTCACCCTCGCCTTCCGTTTGCTCCGAATGGTCGATATTTAGACTTTTTAATATCTTTTCAATTTTATAACTATGTGATATAGAATTATCTTTAACAAAAGTCATGTGCGGAACGGTTCGTATTCTCAATCTATCGAAAAGCAAACCTCTTATATATGCGGAAGCACCGTTAAGCGCATTTAACACACCCTTAACGGCACTTTCATCCATAATACTCACAAAAACCTTAGCGGTTTTTAAGTCTTTTGACGTTTCAACAGCCGTTACACTGACGATAGTTTCGGCCAATCTTGGATCTTTCAAATCGCGTCCGATAATTACGTTTAATTCCTTTGTAATTTCGTTATCTACGCGTTCGATTTTTACCATTATTTGACTTCCTCCATTATATAAGCCTCGATTATATCCTGCTCACGAATGTCGTTGTACTTTTCCAGTCCGATACCGCAATCGTAACCCGCACTAACTTCTTTGACGTCGTCTTTCATTCTTCTAAGGCTTGCAATCTCGGTTTCGACTAATACCACACCGTCACGCAATAGCCGAACTTTCGCATTGCGCATGATTTTGCCGTCCTTAACCATACAACCTGCGATAGTGCCCACGCTGCTAATCTTGAAGATTTGACGCACCTCGGCGCGCCCCAAGTAAGTTTCCTTAAACGTCGGAGCAAGCATACCCTTTATTGCCAACGTTATATCGTTTATTGCGTCATATATGACCCTATACAATTTAACTTGGACGCCGCTGCTCTCGGCCAATGCCTTTGCATTGTTGTCCGGACGAATATTAAAGCCTATTATTATAGCATTCGTCGTATCGGCTAGCGTGACGTCAGATTCGTTTATCGCACCCACGCCGCTATGGACTATGTTTACTTTAACCTCGTTATTGGACAGTCTAAGTAGCGACTGCTTTACAGCTTCGACCGAGCCTTGAACGTCCGCTTTCAATATCAAGTTAAGGTCCTTGAATTTGCCTTCTTCTATGCGGCTGAAAACGTCTTCGAGCGTTACCTTGCGAACTTTCAATTTTTCGGTCTTTTCGCGGTTTCTACGCTCTTCAACGACTTGTTTACTTAATTTTTCGTCCTTAACGACCATAATTTGATCGCCTGCATTCGGAACGTCTTGCAAGCCCAGAACCGATACCGGCGTGCTAGGCGGAGCGGCGTTGACCTTTTTACCTTTGTCGTCGAACATTGCCCTTATTCTGCCTATTGCCGTACCCGCAACTATAAAGTCACCGGTATGCAACGTACCGTTTTGTACCAAAACGGTGGCGACGGGTCCCTTACCCTTATCGAGTTTTGCTTCGACGATAGTCCCTTTTGCGCTTCTGTTCGGGTTTGCTTGCAGCATCTCCATATCCGCAGCGGTTATGACGGTAAACAAAAGATCGTCAATACCCATACCTGTCTTTGCCGACACACGAATAGCGGGAACGTCACCGTGCCAATCCTCGACGACAAGTCCGTGCTCACCCAACTGTCCGAATATTCTTTCGGGGTCGGCACCGACTTTATCCATTTTGTTTATTGCAACAATTATCGGTACTTTGGCTGCTTTTGCGTGATTTATTGCCTCAATCGTTTGAGGCATTATGCCGTCGTCGGCAGCTACGACTATTATTACTATATCGGTCACGTTTGCACCCCTGGCACGCATTGCGGTAAAAGCCTCGTGTCCCGGTGTATCCAAAAACGTTATCGAGCGCATTTGTCCTTCGTACGGAACGCTTATCGTATACGCGCCGATATGTTGAGTAATACCGCCCGCTTCGCCGCCTGCTACGTTTGCCTTGCGGATATAGTCCAAAATCGAGGTCTTGCCATGGTCGACGTGACCCATTATAGTAACAATCGGTGGACGCGGCACCAAATTCCCTTCGTCGTCAGCCGAGTCGTCGGCGTGGAAAGCAAAGAGTTTCTCTTCCGAAGTTTGTTCTTGTTGCAATTCAAGCGTAACCCCGAATTCGGCGCTCACGAGTTCAGCGGTATCGAAATCGATATTATCGTTTATAGTCTTTATAATTCCGAACTCCAAAAATAACTTTTTCAAGATTTCGGAAACGCTTTTGCCTATTTTTTCACTAAGCAGCTTTATAGATACGGTGTCGGACGTCACTACTGCGTGCTCAATGACTATTGCGGCAGGAGCAACGGTTTGCTTGCGCTTGTCATTTGAACGACGTGCCCTGATTTTCATGATTTCGCCGCTGATTTCGTCGTATTCAACGCTAGCGCTACCTTGTTCGTAGCCTTTTTGTATTTTTGCTTTTTTATTTAATTTTTTCTTATCGTCAATGGGCTTTTTCTTGTCTTGCGACTGTGCTTTCTTCTTAAAGCCCTCGTCTTTCGGTTTTTCTTGCGTGACAACGCCACTCGGTTGGTAAGACGGTCTTTCTTTTCCGTACGTTCTGGTACCGTTTACGGGATAAAATTTAGTATCGTTTATAGGTTGAGGTTTTGTAACAACAGGTTTAGGCTGTTCGACGACTACGACTACGCTTTCCACCTTGGTCGCGTCGTTTACAGGTTGAACGACTTCGTCGACGATTTCTTCGGTCGATTGATTTTTTTGCTTCGCCGCTTTTGCCTCTAATTCCTGTTTTTGTTTCAATGCAACTTGAAGCTCAGCCTTGCGGGCGTCTATCGAGCTCCTGAGCTTTTCCACCGAACTTAGCAACGCTTTGATTTTTTCGTTTAATGCGTTTACCTGCGGTTCCTTCTCCTCTATTCGCTTTGCTATGGTCAAGCGAGTTGCGTTTGCCTTGTTTTCGCTCATTCTCCGACCTCCTTCTTTAATTCGATTTTTACTGCTTTGGCAAGATTTTCATCGGTCAAACCGATAGCTTTACAGTTTTTACCAGAAAGTATCTGTTCAATATCGGCATTAAACATTTCTACGTCGTATTTTTCAACGTACCTTTTCAGTTTCTCGTAACTGTTTGCCGAAATATCCGTTGACACTAAGACGACGTAAGGCTTCTTTTTGCCGATTGCCGTCGTTATATTGTCAACGCCGAATAATATCTTGCGCGCTTTGACGGAAAAACCGACAAAGCTCCTAATTTTCGTTAGACTCATATTCCTCCGCAAGTTTTTGGTAAATTGCGTCGTCCACGTTGATTTTAAAGGCTTTATTCAAAAGTTTCTTTTTCAGGCACTTTTCCACACACTCTTTACTGTCACAAAGATATGCACCGCGGCCGTTCTTTTTTCCGGTTTTGTCAAAACTCATACTGCCGTCGGGCGCTTTAACTACCCGTATAAGTTCTGCCTTGGGCAACATCTTTTTGCAAACTATGCACATCCTAAGCGGAGTCTTTTTTATTTTATCAGTCTTCATTTCCCTCGAATTGACTAGCCATTTCGCTGTACGGCTTAATATCAAGTTTGAATCCCGTAAGACGAGCCGCGAGTCTTGCGTTCATTCCGTTTTTGCCTATCGCCAAACTCAGCTTGTCGTCGGGAACGATAACTTGCGCTTTTCCGGCTTCCTCGTCGACCTTTAAAGCGACTACGCTCTTTAACGGATTCAGACAACGCACTATATAATCTCTTATATTGCTTGTGTAAAGAATTATATCGATTTTTTCACCGTTAAGCTCTCTTACAACGTTATTGACTCTTTCACCCTTAGGACCGATGCACGCCGCCAATGCGTCCAAGTTGATATCCTCGGAATAAACTGCCATTTTGGTTCTGTTGCCGGCTTCGCGGAAGATGTTCTTGACTTTGACAAGTCCGGAACGGAGCTCGGGAACTTCCATTTCGAATAATTTTTTAACGAATCCCGCGCAACTTCTACTGACGATAACTTTAGTACCTCTCGGCGACTCCTGTACTCTTTTGATATAAACTTTGATTTTATCGCCGATTTCATATTTTTCGCCGTAGACTTGATCTCTTATGTCCATAACGCCTTCCATTTGTGAATTGATTATCTCCACAAAAACGATATTATTTTCTATACGACGAATTATGGCTTGAACAAGTTCGCCTTCTTTGTCGTTCATCTCGGCGGCAATTTGTTCGCGTATCGCTTCGTTTATGCGCTGAGAAATTACTTGCTTTGCGGTTTGAGCCGCTATTCTGGACAAAGAAGTTAAGATTATATCTTCTCCGATGACGTCGCCGATTTGAGCGTCGGGCTTGACGTCTCTAGCTTCTTCCAGTGACAGTTGGCTGTCTTCCTGCGGTTCGCCTTCAACTACGGTTTGGTAAGCAAAAAATTCGATTTGTCCTTTTTCGGGATTGAGTTTTGCCGTTACCGTGCGGCTTTCACCGGTTTCCTTCTTATACGCGGAAGCAAGCCCTGCTTCGATTGACGCTATAAGCATCCCTTTTTCGAGCTTTCTTTCCCTCTCAACTTGTTCCAGTGCAAGAAAAAATTCTCTGTTAATCATTTTTTGTAGGTTCCTCCTATATTGATTTAAAATTTGACGTATGGTCTGACAATTTGAAAATTGTCTTTATCGAATTTAATTTCGCGCTCCTTGATTTTTAAGGTTGCGCTGGTTTCGTCATAAGCAGTCAAGATCCCGTTTACTTTCTTTCTTTTGCCCATGGGCTGCTTAAATATAATCTCTATCTCGGTATCTAGGCTTCT
>CAYVEU010000079.1:0-9587 GCA_964450015.1 uncultured Christensenella sp.
CGCTCCCCGTCAACTCCTCAACCGCCTTTTGACTGCCGTCGGCAAGCGTTATCATCGTCCCCGTCGCCACGCAGGATTTTTTATTCCACTTTGCGAATAGCGACGTTCCGTTCGGCACGACTGTAACGTCGTCGTACCTGTCTCCCGAAAAATCCGAAGTTGTATACCAACCGCCGAAAGTGTATCCGCTTCTTATCGGATCGCTTATACCGTTTTCGGCATTGGCGTTAGCCGGAACGCTTCTTCCTTTTGTAAAACATTCAACGTACGTCTTATCCGCTGACAGCACACAGTACCAAAAAACAGGACGTTTAGAACTATTCCACTTGGAATGCCATAATACCGCGCTACCTTCCTCGTCCGTATAGATTGTCAAATAATTGCAATTTTTAAATACGTCACTCCCCATATCGATAACACTGGCAGGTATAATTAAGCTAGTTGAAACGTTATTGGCAAAACAATTATTCCCTATGCTTTTTACGCCTTGGGTTATCTGTTTGATATTTGCAGGTCCGCTAAATGCACTATCGCCTATGCTAATAAGACTATTAGGCATATACACGTCACTCAACGGGCAATTTTCAAAAGCAAAATCACCTATCGCCGTCACAGCAATACTACTTAAATTTATTGAAGTTAAATTTATACAATCTTTAAAAGTACTGCTGTCTATTATAGTAATATTAGAGGGCAAAGTTATACTTGTCAACTGCGATTGCCCTTCAAATGCTTCCGGACCTATGCCAACCACAGGATAACCATCTATTTCCGTAGGTAACGTTATATTCCCTATCAGCGGGCAATATGTTCCGGTTATTGTTATTTGCTGATTTGTCTTTGTATATTTATATATAGGCTTAGTAAATTCTACGTATTCGGATACGTATGGTCCTGTGGCAACTTGAAAACTCGACACTCCACCAATACGAATTTTAATTTTTTCGCCGGGCCATCCCAAAATGTCATCCCACTCCAATTGGGTTAATGATATAGATAATGCATATGAAGGCTTCTCAGATACAGTTTTAATAAAAAATTTTGAAGCATCATCGATGCATTCCACTATTAACATAAATTGATCGCTGTGACAAGTACTCGTTACGTTGCCGCCATTCAAGGTAAATGTCGGAGCATTCAAGCCCAAAGCATAATCTGAATAACCAGACGTACTTTTTATATCATAAGGTGCAACCTTATAATATGATAATATTTTCCCCACATTATTTTGGTCATTCTTATCGCTATACGCTCCTTGAATAAATTCAGACAAAGTATCTATATTACTTGCCGTCGTTTTATCCCACCATTTTTGATACCCCCAAGATATATTATCATGCGTTTCGTTATATCCGTCAAACAAATCCCATAATATTGCTACAACAACATCTTCATGTCCTTCACCGTTGGAGTAGATCGGGTCAAAGTCCTCTATATGCCTTGTACCACCAAACGTATCATATGTTGCATTGCAAACATAATCAATATCTTTTAAATATCTCTTATAATATTCTTGCGCAACTTGTCCAAAAACAGTAGCCCATGCTTCGTTCCACACAATTTTACAGCCGCTAATTTTCGCATTTTCATATATTACCGTTGGTTTATCGCAATGCTTTGCGCACCCCCCTTCACACTGTGTCCCATCAGCATCCGCATAATGCCATATCATATTGCCTCCATGCCATCCACTGGGAGCTTGATGTATATTTAATTCTTTTTGAATGTGGTGCCCGTATTCATGCATAATTGCATCCCATGAAGCATAGGCGGTTGGCATACCGCTTTGAGGCGCTTTCCCTGTAATTGTAATACCGTTATAATCGTCTCCATAATAACATTTACCTTTATACTTATCATTTGCTAAGTTCTTGGGGGAATCATATGGAAAACGAATTTTCACGGCGGACGGCATATTGCCCGACATATTCCAAGCAAAATCTCTCGCCGTTAGAGCCGCTTGCGCAATTTGAAAAGCTTTGCCCAAATTGCTGTCTCCGTCTTCATCTGCTACATCAACGGCAAAATCTATACTAATTGTTTCCGTGGTGCCGATTGCGACGTTCTTTTTGTATTCTTTAACCGACGAATAACAATATGCAGTTTTCCCGTTTCCCTTTACCACTTGCACGTTTCCGTCTCCGGCATAAACTTTTACGTATAAATCGCATCCGCCGCTTTCAAAGGGCGTTTGATTAGTAAAACTAAGCGAATAATTTCCGTCATGATCGGTAAACGTCGTTCCGAGAAGGTCATCGCGTAATAGTAAGGTGGGGTCGTAGTCGTAAACTTCTACTTTTACTCGGCGCAAAGGATGCTTGTTCCCTTGGTCGTCCATCCATTGAAAATTCCCTTCCACGGTAGTGTCCGCTGCGGCTAACGTCGACACTCCGCCGTAAACGTCTTCCGCTGTTGACAACTCCGTTTCCACGTCGGTTTCTTCGACTTCGTTTTCAATTGTCGCATTTTCGTTATTCTCCGTACCGGAAACTATTTCATCTTCCGCGGCATACGCCAACGTTTTCGCATTTCCATTCAATAAACATATTAAACTCGCAAAACAAAGCGTCACTACTCCTATTATTGTTAATATGTATTTTCTTACGTTATTTTTTGTTTTCATTTAATTTTTACTCCTTTTTTATGTTATACTAAACTCGAAATTACGTACTGAGACCCCAAAATAACCGTGTTTCCTTTGATTTTATACCAAAGTTCAAGTGTTGCCATATTTAAAATTCCCTCTTCTTCATACCCCGGAACTAGATAGCAACCAGGATAAGGATGATGTTCGTTATCTTCATCTTCGGGAAATATAAATACGCCTCTGACCTGAAAAACAATTACCCCCATTTCATATTGGAATAAATGTTTTGGTATAAAATATTCTCTTTCGTGAGAGAAGCTCCCCCAAATGGGTATTTCTTCATCAAGTATTTCTATACAATATTCGATTTCCGGAGCTGTGGAATTACCATCGCCCGACATAAAATACGTTCCCAAAATTTTATACGACACAGGGCAAGGCTCCCCTCTGCCGAACGTAAAACTTTTTTTAACGTCATCGTCATCTAGATCGAATGCCGAAAGATTAGTCTTAGTGTGCACATCACAAAATGACAGACTCCCAATATAGTCATCATAGTCATCCCTTCCTGGCAGTTCTTCGGTCTTTTTATCGCACCCGACGAACGCTATCGCCGACGTTATAATTATTACGGTTATACATATCGTTACTATAATTTTTTTCATATAAATCTCCTTTACGAAAATTTTCGTTTCGGTATAATTTTATATTACACCGTCTGCCGTTTTTTGTCCATATCTACATTTGTCGTTTTTCGCTTTTGCCTTTCATTTCGGATACCTCCTTTTTAGATAAATTTCGAAAACATACTATGGGTTTTCGCATATATAATGCATTTCACCCCCAAAGTGTCCCACAATTTTTCAAAAATTTTTTTTACCGTCTGTTATTTATTGAAAACTTATAAAAACATCAAAAAACGCACCGTCGATTTTTGCTCGTCGGTGCGTTCTTTTTTATAAAATTAAAAAAATTGTTAAATAATATTTTCGATAATTTCTTCCAAATCGATAACGTCTATGCCCTTTACTCTTACGAAAAATTTTAAGCCGCCATACTCAAAGTACATTTCATAATAATAATCATAAAGCAATCCGCTTTGATTGGACAACTTAACGGTAGTATCTTTTACGACAAAGCTTTCATTTAAATTTGAATTGCTCCACCAATCGATTTGCAAATCAGTAGGGAAAACGGTAATTTCTACGTCGTCGGTAGTATCGTTGAATACTTCGTAAAAAACGCTTGCTCCTAAAACTTGGCTTTCGTCGTTACGGTCAATGATTTTTTCATAATATACCGCTTCGTATTCCATTTTCAGAGAGGGAACTTCCCGCCCGAATTGCGCCCAAAGGTCTTCGGGAACGTCAACCGAAATTCTCATCGTATCCTTGCTCGAAGCGTAATGCGTTCCGCCCACGTCAGGCTCTGATGGGATAGGCTCGGTAGTTTGGTTGCCCAAATAGAGCGGTAAGAATACCGAAAGAGCGATAACTATTGCCAAAGCTCACGAGGCGAAAGCCCAAGCGCGTTTCGGAAAAATCACTTTTTTCGTCTTCGTTTCCGTATTGGTCCTATCCGGCTTTTTGAGCATTTTATCCTTGTCCTGCGCGTGCGTTGCGACGAACTCGGACATAAGACTATCGAATTTTTTATCGTCCATAGCTATTTATAAATTCTCCTTTCTTAGTAAATATTTACGGCTTCCGCGTCGTTTAGTTTTCCTGCCGTCCCCACAACGTAATACCCCGTCGGCATCGTATCGTCGGTAGTCGAAACCATTAAAACGGTATCGGTGCGGAAATTTTGATTGCTTGCGTTATAATATTTTATTATCTTGTATCCGTAAGCTATCATAATATGGTCGCCGGAATACGTACTTTTCTTAATGGTATTCTTGTTTGCTTCTATCATCAATTCGGATATATTGTAACCGCTTAAAAATAGGGATACGGGATTATCGTCGTTTACCGCCGACTTTACTTTTTCCATATCGAGCGCGTTATTTGCCATAACCGAAGAATACGAGGTGCTTTTCCCCATACGCGCGACGTAATTTTTCAAGCCGTTATCATATTGCGCTTTGGTCGCTCCCGCGCCCGTGGTGTTAGTATTCATATCCATATATAAAGTATTTATTAGATTTTGAACGGGCGCCTTGCCTGCCTGCATAGTAGTATAAGTATACTTATCGCCTCTGAGTCGCCCGACGGTAAAGTCGGGTATCAAGTCGAAGTAACGGTCATAGTAGCCGCAGATTATTGCGCCCGCAACGTTTGCGCAGGTGTTTTGCAAGGCGATATTGGTATTGTAGTAAGCGGGGAAAGAGCTGTTTATCGCGGCTTCGGTTATTTCGGCGCGGTAAAAATCGATAGTTTCCGTCGTAGTCGAAATAAGCGACCCTTCGCCGTAATGAATTTCCGTAGCGGCGTAGGCATTAGCCGTGGGCGTAAGCAATAGCCCAAAGACTATGCACAGCGCGGAAAGTAGCGTTACCGCAACGGCAATGCGTAGAGAGTGGTTGTTTTTTGCGTGTAGTTTTTTCATTTTACAGTCCTCCGAAAGTTTTTCTACCTAATATAATGCTCTACACGTCGTTTGTGTCCCACCCGTCTTCGGTGAGTACCGTTTTTAACTTTTCCGTCGCCGATTTTTTCAATCTGTCTACCGTAGATTTCGATATTCCCATTTCCTGTGCGCACCGTCTTAAAGAGCAATCGCCCCAATATATATTATAAATTACCTCCTTTTTCCTATCGTCAAGCAATTTGAAGCCTTTTTCCATTGACTTATGCAATAATTGTCGTTGTTCGTCCAGAACGTAGTCGAATTCTACTGCCTGGTACTCTTCTATGAATTCAAGCGTTGCGACGACCTCTCTTTTGGCTTTGGACTTATCCGAGCGTATTCGCATTAACGCCAAATTTCTGACTATTTTATTTAAATAATTTATTGGATTTTTAGAATACTGATATTTTTTCGCAATTCGGACGATATCGCCCCAAAAATCAGCCGTGACTTCTTCGGCTTTGGTTTCGTTGCGCAAATATTTAAACGCAGTAAAAAACAATTTCGCTTGCACGACGTCGTAAAGCACGTCAACGAAATCAAATTGCATTTTAGCTATGCCTTTCAAGCATTTTTCTATAAGTTTCTTTTTCTTTCTATCCATACCGCCCGAAAATCGCAATCGGCTTTAACTTCGGTTTAAACGTATCTCTCTACGGGCGTTTCCAACGGTTCAAGGGCTACGGTAAAGTCGGAATTTTTATCTATCTCGATTACCGTCGCGCCGCGGTTGGTGTATTTTTTCTTGATTCCGACGTACGCTAAGTAGTCTATCGCCATTCCGTAGGTTAAGCGGATACCTTTATACGTCATGGATATATTGTTCAGGTGGTCGTGACCGCAGAATATGCCTTTGCAGCTGCCGAACTTGACCATTTCTTCGAAGAAGTGACCTTCCTTTCTCCTGGAAAAGCCGACGTGGTCGTTCTTTTCGGCGATAGTGCCGCAGTGGTACGTAACTTCGTCGGTTTTGCCCATTTTGAGTTTTTCCCACGCGTCGCGGTACTCTTTTACGGGCATGTGCATGAACGCAAGGCTTTTTGCAACGCCGCCATCCCCGCTCATTTTTCTTATCTCGTCCTTGTACCACTCGATTTGGTCGTCGTGTACGTTGTCGAAGGTCGAGAAGAACGATTTTTTAAGATACATATTGCTGTCGAGCATAACGAGAGCGGTATTTACGCTGCCGTCGGAATTTTCCAATTTTATAATATGGTTGCCCGTGCCGAAAACTCCGGGGGCGCCGTCGGTAAGCAGGCAATTGTCCAAAGAGGAGTAGTATTTTAACAAATCCTCTCTCGTGTGCGTGGCAAAGGGCTCGGTGTCGTGGTTGCCGAACGTCATGGTCCAAGGGATACCGAAAGTTTCCATTAGCTTTCCGACGTACTTAGACTCGCGCATATTGTTGAGCGTGCCCGAAAAAATGGGCAGAGGATAGATATTGTCGCCCGTTATTATAATAAGGTCGGGCTTGACGCGTTCCACGAGCGTGACAACCGCGTTATATGCGAGCTTGTCCGCCTTGATACTCAGTATACCTCTACCGAAATGCAAGTCGGTAAGCTGCAAAATTTTGAACTTTCTGTCGTCGGGTACGGTGAACGTCGAGTAACCGTCTTTAAATTGCGGCTTCAAGCCGCCGTTTTCCACTTTCTTTGCCGTCAGTTTTTTAATCTTAGCCATAATCTTAACTTTTGCCTCCGTCTATAAATACTCAACGTCGAATTTCTTTTCGTAAACGCATTCCAGTTCTTCTATAAGTTTTTCCGCGTTCTTCCCCTTGCCGTTTCCGACCGACTTCGGGAAAAAGTATGCCCGTATAAAGCCGTACTTGCGTTTGAAGAACAAATTTTTGTCGCCGTTGGCTTTCTTGTACTTTTCCGCGTCCTTTTTGCGCGAATAAAAGACGAGCGTATTTTCCTTGCCGTCGTCGTAGCCGTCGACCGTCACGTTGCAGTCGAAACTCGGAATATCGACCGCGGTTATCCTAAACGACCTGAAAAATCGACGCGGATTGAAGTACGCCCGATAGTTGTGCTTCGCGCTCGTTATCAAAAACAATTCGCTCAGTTCGTAACCGTCCAAAATTTTCGCGCACTCGCGGGCGTTCTCGTAAGTGTTTAGGGAATTGTTCTCCGTAACGACGTCCGCGTCGGCAACGCCGCGGGCGACGAGATATTTTTTCATCGCTTCCGCTTCGGTACACGGCGCGTTGACGTTCGCGCGCCCGCCGCTCACTATCAAAGTTCCGACCAAGCCGCTTCGATACGACAAGAACGCCTTCGTCAGCCGTTCCCGCAATTCGTGCGATATACTGCCGTCGTCGCATAAGTACTTACCGAGGACGACGGCGACCGCTTTCGTATTACCATTTATTATGTACTTTTTCCGCAAAGCCCAGCTTCCTGCCTATCACAACCTGAGAACCGTCGTCCAAAATCGCCTTGCCCGTGAAGTAGCCGAAAACTTGATGCGGTATCATCGCGAACAATTTCAAGTCAAACGGCTCGTAGCGGTCTAATATCGGGTGGAAATCCAATTCCAACCGTCCGTCGTTGGACGTAAACGTCCAGTCTTTCATATAGTCCTCGGTGCCGTCCGCCTTTTTGGGGATATTGAAAGTCACCTCGTCTATCTTATGGCTCTTGCCGTTAAAGAACAGCATATTCTCCGTCGCTTTATCGTTGTTGCCGAAACCGTAACCTATATTGAAGCCGAATTTCGAACCGTCGTCCAAAACGGTTTGCAAACTGCCCCAGTACCAGGTATTGTCGTAGGTCCACACGCCGCGGCCCCAGTCGAGAGTCGCAAGCGCCCCGTCGTTTTTGGAAAATACGTACTCCTTGTCGCCGAGTTTAAAACTCCCTTCCGCCGCCATGCAGTTGATTTTCTGGTTGTAATAAAAATGCTTGTTCTTTGCAAACGGCGTGGCGATGACCATGCTTTCCTCGGGCACTTCGGACAATACGACGTCGAAAGAAAGCTCTTCCTTGTTCGTTCCGAATTTGGGATACTTGCCGGTCAAATGCCGCTTGACTCCGTTGTTTACGAACGTCATTTCCACCTCGCCGACTTTCCATTGGCAATCGCCGACGGCGGACGTCGCGGGCATTTTCAGTTTGCCCATCGGGAACAGACAAACCGCGCTTTTGGTGATTTGCGACGGGACGGTAAAGTCGATAGTCGTAGCGCTCAGCGCCCCGACGTAACCCATATCCGCCATGGTAAGGCAAAGAGCGCAGCTTTCCGTGCCTATATAGTAATAGTCCCACTCTTTTATCCTCGCCTTATTCGCCGTTATCGCGTTCCTATCGTATTCCCACAACAGCTTTTTGGCAAAACCCGCTTCCGCGATATTGCCGTCCTTGTTTAACAGTTTTTGAACTTTGGTAATTTCGTTTTGAACCATATTACGCCCCTTTTTATATATTTATATTATATATTATTATATATTCGCTATCTCCCCTTGTCAATACTCAATCGTCCGCGGCCGCGCCGCAAATTTCCAAACTCCGCCAAGTCGCAAAAATGCTGTTTTGGGTGTTTGGCATTTATATATTTATCACCTAAACGACTACTTTCGGTGACATACGCCCGTTCTCAAAACATATTTGACAAAAAAATAATTGCCGAATATTTATTCAAGTCGTTGACAAGTTCGATTTAAAATGGTATATTGAAAAAAATCAATTTAATAAAGGCAATGACGAAGACCGTCCGAGACGTTTCGTTACAGAAAGCCGATGGTTGATGCGAATCGGTACGACGCTTCTTACGACTTCTCCCTTCCGAGCCGGAGCCTGAACTTATTTACCGTAACAGTAGGGTGTCCCGTGTATGCTACGTCAACGCATAGAAGTTGTTAGACTTCGAAGAGGCGGCGGATATTAGATTCGCAATTTGAGTGGTACCGCGAGTGCAAATTAAAAATTTACACCCGTCTCAAAGCAAAAAGCTTGGGGCGGGTTTTTTATTTCGCCGAGAGCGACAAACGGATAATAATCGGCGGCCGACAGTAACGGCGCGAAAGGAGTTGTTTATGATGGATGCAAGCAAGTACGGAATCGGGTACTACCCCGTCCCGCCGCAATACGCCAAGTGGGTGACTAAGGACCATATCGAAAAGCCGCCCGTATGGTGCAGCGTGGACATGCGCGACGGCAATCAAAGTTTGGTTATACCCATGAGCCTCGAAGAAAAGCTCGAATATTTCAACGTGCTTTTAAAGGTCGGCTTCAAAGAAATCGAAGTGGGCTTCCCTGCGGCGAGCGAAACCGAGTACGAATTTTTGCGCACTCTTATAGACAACGATATGATTCCCGACGACGTCACCGTTCAAGTATTGACGCAATGCAGAGAGCACATAATCAGAAAGACGTTCGACGCGTGCAAGGGCGTGCCGCACGCCATAATCCACTTCTACAACTCCGTA
>CAYVEU010000080.1:0-9502 GCA_964450015.1 uncultured Christensenella sp.
CACCTGAGCTACAGGCGCATTTCCCGCTTGCTCTTGACAAACGGCACTTCCGATGGAAGTACAAAGTGGAGCGGGTGATGGGAATCGGACCCACGCGACCAGCTTGGAAGGCTGGGATTCTACCATTGAACTACACCCGCACGCATAACTCAATTTGATTGAACGTATTAGATTATAATAAATGTTGCCTTTTTTGTCAATTAATTTTCGCCTATTCGGTATTTTTTTTAAAAATGTTTATTATTTATACCTGCTTTCGTGCGTAATTTGTACGTTACTTGTTTATTCTTCCCGCCTTCTCTCATCGTCTTTTATATCACTTGTGTTACTGTTTTTGTTGATATTTGTATCATTGGATACGGATAAGTCGATTTTTTGTTCATCTTTCGGATAATCATAATATAAGTTGCGCCCGACCGCTTTATTGACGCCTTTTATTTTTCCCGTAGCAAGCAGTAAGGCGTAGCAAGCAACCATGCCGAATACGCCCTGCATGCAATTTTCCGGAACGCTCGTTAAGGCGGTCGCTGCGCTGCCCTTCATTATCCAAGACGCAACGAAGTATCCGAATACCATTAAAATTGCAGACGGAATCAAACTGAGCCACACCGCCAAATGCTTGTTTAAACGCAATTTTCTAAAAAGCATAAACAAGCCTCCTACCAACGCACCTTCCGCGCCCTTAATAATAAACGTGGGCAAAATCCAATGCGCGTATCCGCCTGCCAAATCGGCAAGACAGCTACCAAGTCCCCCCGCTATAAAGCCAGCGAGCGGTCCGAATACGATGCCGGCAAATAACAAAACCGTATCGCCGATATTCATATATCCTTGCGTGGCGACTGTCGGAATTTTGACGGCGAAAGTCGCCGCAGTCGTTAAAGCCGTAAGCAAAGCGTACAGTACGATTTCCTTAGTGGGAATTTTTTTTACATTTGACTTTTTCACGTTACCTCCAATCAAAAAGCCTTTTTCTTTGTGCGGAAAAAGGCTAAATAAGCGCAACGCAAAAAAAACGAAGCGAAATTCAATCTCTTTCCCGTTCAGACTGTAACTGTCGGTTGCGGAATCTAACCGCATCAACTGCCGGGGCTGTCGGACTCGTCTATTTATATAGCTTTACCGCCGGTCGGAAATTCATCCTGCCCAAAGAAATTATTTAGTTTATTGTCTTTATGATAACCGCATTTAATGCGACTGTCAAGCGTTTAAAGTAAACAAATTGAAAAATTTGTCCAATTTATAGGAGCGCATGGAATTGAGTGATTTTTTTCGAATTTTACTTGACGTATCCGCTTTTGGTATAAAAGTGATATACATTAAATAGAATTAACAACCTCTTTGCGCTCAGGAAGTCATCATTCGGGGACGTAAAGCGCTTGATTATCTGCACTCCGCTATTCTGCCCAACGGAAGTTTTCCTTGCCTGCGCCGAGCTCGAAATGGCACTTTACAATCCCCAAATCCGTTTTGGTATAGAACCCCGCGCCGGCCTTTGCCGTCACTACGTTTCCGTTCAAAACAAAACGGAATTTTTGTTGATTCAAAGCCGTAGGCGCAAGTAACGCCGCATTTACGCCTTTTTCAAACCATTCCGGCATCTCTCCATTAACAGTTGCAACTTCTTTTACGGTCTTGCTTTTATGCGCAGCGCCTTGCGTAGTTCCGTACCCGAGCGCAATAACCATGTTGAGTTTTTCATTTTCGCCTACCGTATACGCCGACTTTATTTTCTTGTAAGTCATAGCGACCCAGCAGGTATTAAGTCCGAGCGACTGCGCGTACAAAACGATTTTTTCGCCGTAATAACCCGTCTTCTCCTCAAAATCAGGCGCCTTTTTGCCAATCAAAGCGATATAGTTGTTCACGCCCGAAAAGTGCCCGTAATGAGCCATACGAGAGTCAAAAGCCTGCGGTTCGTCAAATACAAGCTGAATATTCAAACCGCTTTCCGAATTTATTTCGGAAACGTATTCAGTAAGTTGAGTTTTTATCTCGTTATCGATAGGAATATCCTTGTATGAACGTACCGCGTGTCTGTCAAGAATTGCCTGTATTAAATCCATTTTCCTTCTCCTTTACAATAACATCGGCGAAACGCCTTTATTTTGCTCTTAATTAGCTATCGTCTTCATTTTTCATGCCGCACAAACGGCGCTTCATTAAAAAAGCCTTGCGCAAAGTGCAAGGCTTTTTATGGTCTGGGTAAGAGGATTTGAACCTCCGGCCTCTTGAACCCCATTCAAGCGCGCTACCAAACTGCGCCATACCCAGTCAGCACAACTATTATATATTTTTTTTATTGCGCTGTCAACGGAATATCGAACTTTGGAGCGAACAAATTGCGTTTATTTTCAAAAAAAGCAACCTCGTCGCAACGTTCCGTCTACAACTTTATTAAAGCGACGTATTGGGACCGACTCCCGCAGTGATAAAGCCCTGATTTTGCATGTTTTTCAATTTCACGTTCAATTGCTCGAAAAATTCCTTGTTTGTCTTGGTCTTTATCAACATATTGATAAGGCTCTCGGTCGCGTCCACGCCCTCGCCCATGCTGAGTAGCCTACGCATGCCCCACGCGCCTTGCAATTCGTCGTTGTCAAGCAATAATTCCTCTCTCCGCGTTCCGCTTCTGTAAAGGTCGATTGCGGGGAATATTCTCTTTTCGCTGAGTCTGCGGTCAAGATGGATTTCCATATTGCCCGTGCCCTTAAACTCTTCGTAAATGACGTCGTCCATTCTGCTGCCCGTATCCACCAAAGCCGTTGCTATAATCGTCAAACTGCCGCCGTTTTCAATATTACGCGCCGCGCCGAAAAATCTCTTCGGGCTGTGCAAAGCGCCCGGATCGATACCGCCCGACAACGTTCTTCCCGTAGGGGATATCGTAAGGTTGTACGCTCTCGCCAAACGCGTGAGCGAGTCCATAAGTATAACGACGTCCTTGCCCATTTCCACAAGTCTTTTCGCGCGCTCCAAAACGAGCTCCGCAGCCTTCGTATGATGCTCCGGCATCTCGTCGAAAGTGGAGTAAACCACCTCGCCTTTTATGGAATTTTTCATATCGGTAACTTCCTCGGGACGTTCGTCTATAAGTAAAACAATCAAAGACGCTTCGGGATAATTTGCGGAAATACTTTTTGCTATCATTTTAAGTAAGCTGGTTTTACCTGCCTTGGGCGGAGATACTATCATAGCTCTTTGCCCCTTGCCTATCGGCGCAACCATATCTATCGCCCTGATAGCCAAATCGTTCATCTTGTTGGATTGTCCGAGCGGCAACTCCAATCTATATCTTTTGTTGGGATAAATCGGCGTAAGCGAATCGAAATTTATTCTCTTGAAGGCGTTTTCCGGCGGCTGTCCGTTTACTTCCAATACGTTCACCACGCCCGCGGGCTTGCCTTCTCTTGTTTGGTTGGCTTCCGCCTTTACCCAGTCGCCTTTTCTCAATCCGCATCTTTTTATTTTTTGAGCGGCAATATAAGCGTCGTCCGTGCCGGATTCTTCGTAGTTATGAGCACGCAAAAATCCGTATCCGTCCGCCATTATCTCCAAAATGCCCTCTTTTACCTCTAAAACCACCTCGCCGTTCTCGGTGTTTTGTTCGTCTTCTCTGCTGTCTCCGTTAAATTCTTTCTTCGGGCGCTGTTGATACGTGCCGTTGTTGTAACCGTTATTGCCGTTGTTATAATTATTATTTGAATTATAACCGCCGTTGTTGTAGCCGTTATTGTTATAACCGTTGTTATAGCCGTTATTGCCGTTGTACCTGCTTCCCGAATTGAAATTTCCGCCGTTGTTGGCGTTGCCCGAAAAATTGTTATTGGGGCGTTTGTAAAAATCGTTGCCGTTATTGGTTATCGGTCTTCTTTTTCTAAATCTGTCTTCTTCATTCTCCGTCGAAACCGGCTTCGGCTCCGCTTCCGCTTGCGGTTCTTCCCTCACCGTTTCTTCTTCCTCGTCTATTATCACGCCGCTGTCGTTTAATGTCAATTCTACATGTTTCTTCGGCGGTCTGCCTTTCGCTTGCTTGGACGGCTGCTGAACTTGCGGCAGTCGCCCGCCGTTTTCCGCAACTTTTTCCATAATAGCGTCTATCAATTCGCTCTTATTCTTCATTGTCGGAGCCACAACTCCGGCACTGCGCCCTATCATACGCAAATCATAAAGAGACATTGACTCGAAACAGTCTTTATCGTAATTATTAGAACCCATTAAATCCTCCGTGAGAATGAAATTATATTATTTTGTTATTTATTGTAATTTTTCTTATAAAATACCGCTAATACCCGCCTCTTACACCGAGGCTCTACTGATGAAGTTAAATCGTCTTGTTGTTCTTGATTGTCTTAATTTTCAAAGTATTCGATAAAACTAACGAGCTTTTCCCTGCCTTTCACGCTCTATACGTTTAATGATGTGATTATGGTACCATACTGATGCCCGATTGTCAAGCAATTTTGCGTTTTTCCTGTTTTTTAGCGGATTTATTCTCCCAAAGCCCTTATAACCGTCATTAATCCCTGCGAAACGCAAGTCGGGTCCATAACGATGACGTCGGACGGTCTTTGGCTCAAAAGCGTCATAATAACGTCGATTTCCCTATCGCCGAAATACGGAACTACGGCGATTTTCGTACCGTTCTTCTCCCAGTACAGTTCTTCGCATTGATTGACTACGACCGTTGCGCTTATATTCTCGTCCATTCCCAACATAAAAATACTCAACGCGTAAATATCTTCTTCGTTTTTACATTGCGAATACAATTTTGCACTCAATTTTGCCAGGTTTTCCCAACTTTCCCGAAGTCCGTCCAATCGAAAATTGTAAAAACCGTCAACGTTTGCAACTTCACATTCTCCCAAAAGCTCCATAATATTGTCGGTTTCGTCCTCCTGTTCCAGCCCCAAAAGCGCGCCGATAAACGCATAGAAAGCCTTTCCGCACGCGTGCGTGCCCAAAACCTTAGTAATTTCCCTCAATTTATAAAAGTTTAAGATAATGCCGCAAATTATACTGTTGCGCACCTCGTCGCTCGCCAAAAACTTAAAAGAAGCGCGCCCTGCTTCTGTATTGAAGATATAATTTATATTGCTTTGCTCGAAAACGCCTATCAAATAATCTTCCGCGCGCTCGTTCCGCTCGAATTCAATACATTGTTCCGTCATAGCAATAGTATATGTCCATAATAATTTTATATTCTGCCGCTTTGTTGGGATACGACGTTATTATTTCCATAATTCTCAAAAAGCGGAAATCACACTTTTTACTTTTGGCCCGCGCGGCGCCTAAGTTTGTAAGCCTCGGAAAGCCCGTTTGTGAATAAAGCTTTATTTCCCCCATTAAGAAAAGAAACGCGGACTGCGTTTCTTCCTTATGAGTCCGACTTCGTCGCAACACTCTCCGTCTGCGAATATGCTACGCACATTCTTGGTAACTTGCGAGGTTGCTCCTCTTCCCCTTCCGCGCGTGCGCGGTGGGGAGACCCCTCTTATTAAAGATTTTAGCCGCGTGTCGGGTTACCCCGACCGCGAGTAAGATCCCGCATTACGAATGGTCGGAAACGTTTATTATTTCCGTGTCGTTCGCGCCTGTATTGACGTCGTACGTCAGCTCGTACGTCTTGCCCTCGTCCTCGTAAACGAGCGATATGGTATCCGCGTCTTCGTATTTGGCATCCTTAACTACCCTTGTCGTGGGTTCGAACGCCCATTCTATCGTCCTCTTTTGTTCCGCGCCGTAGCCGCCTACGTTGTCGGAAACAAACAAGACGTTGCCGCAAGTCGAGTTTATTTCGGCAAGAAGCATTTTTTGTCCGTCGGTGAATTTAAGCTTGCCTCTCGAATTGATAAACTTGTCCTTACCTCGCAAATTGTTTTCTCTCAAATAGAATACGTCGGGGTCGTTGACGAACGCACGCCCGTCCAAATGACGGCGGAAAACGGTATTGTTCATCGCATTTTTCGTGCTGAAAATTTCTTGATTGGTGTGCCTTAGATAGTAAGGGTCTTTGAAAGACTTGCCCATGTCGCAGGAAATACGGCAGAAGTCCACAAGTCCGAACGCGGGGAAAAGCGGCACGCCGCACCCCAAAATTATCTTATCGCCCACGCACTCGCGCAAGAACTCCATAGCTTCCGTCATTATAGTTCCGCGGCTCTTGTTTCTTCTCGGCGTAAGGCAAACGGAATATAAGAAATCCAGTTTTACCATATCGAATTTCCATTCGTCGAAAATCACTTTGAAGAAGTTCTTTATGTACGCGCGCGCTTCGGGATTGTAAAAATCGAGAGTATACGCGCCGCCCCAAGCGATACAGCCCGTTTGCGGCTTTCCGTCGGGATTTTTAATCAACCATTCGGGGTGTTGCAAAGCAACTTTCGACTTCTTTTGCGCGTTAAAGGGCGCAAGCCAAAGCCCCGCCATATAGCCTTTCGCATGAACGTTATCCGTGAGATATTTCATACCGTTGGGGAACTTGTTCGTTTTCAAACTCGTCCAGTCGCCCACCGCCGTTTGGTAGCCGTCGTCTATTTGGAAGATATCCGCGCGATTACCCATTTCCGCAAGTCCGTTAAGGTCGCGCATTAATTGCGCCTCGCTTATACCGTTGTAGTAGTTGTACCACGACGTGTATCCGGTCATACGCTTATAGCGCGGTTTTTGAATACCGATTGCCGCAAAGTACGCGTCGAAAGCGGCGTTATACTCGCCCTCTATCCAGTAAATAGAATGCAGCGCATACTCGCCTTCTACCGTCACGCCCTCTACGTCCTTTTGGACGGATACGGCGTTCTTATTCATATCCATATGGAATACGGTAAAGCCTTTGCGCTCCGAAACCGTGCCCATCAATACTATACCGTCGTTTTTCTTTATATAAGTATAGGAATAGCTGTGGAAAACGCCCGCCGTCTTCGGGTACTTTTGAAAATCGTAATCGCCGAACAGCGCGCAATAGCTTCTGACCAATTTCGACTTGCCCGCAAGCCCCATTAGTCCTTTTTGCATATCGTTTTTTCCATACTCGCGGGACGTCGTCCAAGACTGATAACCGTTGACGTAAACCGCGTCGTCGCCTGCAAATTCGTAACCGACGTTTACGTACGCGTTCACTAATTCTATTTTGGCTTTCGGTACTAATATTACGTCCAGCCTGTTTTCGCCGAGTTCGATTTTCACCGAATAAAGCTCGGTATCCAACCCCTCTACGCGCTTGACGGCGCCACTATCTTTGTATTCCAACGCAAAATCGAATTTATTAAACATATTTCCTCCATAACGTAATCGATTGCTATTATTGTACCATTTTTTGCCTACCATTTCAATAGCAAATAGGATTTTTTTACATAACGAGCGCACGGTTTTTTATAAACTGCGAACGACGGCCGAATATTGACAAAACCCGCCGTTAATGTTAAAATATATGTACTAATATTACTTTTACCGAGGTTCGTATGATCAAATTCCGTAAATTTTGTTTGCACCACAAAGGACTTGTAATAACCCTAACCGCTATCGTCGCCGTAATCGTGATCTTCGTACTTATGTGCGTGTCTACGTATATTCCGAAAACGGCGGACACCGATTATTCGTCCGAACTTTGCGTAAACAATCCCTATATCGTGGAAACAGCGTTGATAAGCGCGCACCGCGCGGGACGTAATATTGCTCCCGAAAACACCATGGCGGCATTTAAGGCTTGCTTCGAAGAAAACAACGACTATTCCGTCGATATTTTGGAATTCGACCTGCATATAACCAAAGATAAACAACTTATTTTGTTGCACGACGAAACGCTTGACAGAACGAGCGACTGTCGGGAAAATTTCAACGAAAAGAACGTACGTCCTCAGGATAAGACGGTCACTGAATTACAATTGTATAACATGGGCTATAATTTTATCGAAAACAATCAATATAAGTACCGCGGAGAAGGCGTGGATTTAAGCGATTGCAGAATCGTCACTCTAAATAAAGTCCTCGATTATTTGAGAACGCAGGAAGACGCGTGGAAAAAACAATTCAACTATATAATAGAGATTAAAAACGACGGCGAACTCGGAAACGAAGCAGCCGATATTCTTCACGATATAATGGTGTCTTACGGCATCCTAAACAGAACCGTAGTCGGCACGTTTAACGGCAGCGTTTCAAAATATTTGGACGAAGCGCACCCCGACATTATCCGTTCGGCGGGAATTATGGAAGTCCTCGACTTCTACTTCTCCTGTATGTTTAACGTCGACCTAGCCAAAAAGAACGTAAAATACAGCGTTCTTCAAATCCCCTACAAGGACTTCGTCATTAACCTCGGGAAAAAATCCATAGTCGACTACGCTCACAAATACGGTATAGCCGTACAGTACTGGACTATCAATTCCGAAAAGGATATTCGTTACCTAACCTCTATCGGCGCCGACGCAATAATAAGCGACGACCCTCGCCTTGCATATCAAGTTATCTATAAAGGCTAAATTTAAAATCTTATACGTTACGCAAAATTATAATATCCGTCGTTGCGGCGGATATTTATTTTATACAAATTTCTCCCCTGTTTACGGTGCGTACCATCCGTGACTATACGCCTATAAAGCAACAATAAAGTGCAAAATTCCACCGAAAGCAAACCTGTGTCATGACAACGGAGAGTTACGGAATTTTTTTCGAAGACGAACTGTCGGCAAGGCAAAAAACAGTGGAGATGGGTAGGATTTTTTTCAAAAGCAAGGCGTAGCATTTAAGGCAACGGAGAGTTATGGAATTTTTTTCGAAGACGAACTGTCGGCAAGGCAAAAAAACAGTGGAGATGGGTAGGATTTTTTTCAAAAGCAAAGCGTAGGCGGAGCTGGAAAAGCGGTGGAGAAGTGCGAAATTTTTTTCGAAGACAAACTGTCGGCGTACTGAGTACGCTAGGTGAAGGCTTCGGAAAAGCAGCCGAAACTAAAATAAGAGTATCCGCCATTTTGACGAATACTCTCATTGATTAATAAACTATTTTTTCGTTTCGGTTGCGTAAAGTCCGTGCTTATACACTAGCTTTTGGCGGTTTTGATGCGAAGCTTGTAATATGCTTTTTTGATGCGCAAGAACAAATTCTTCCACCACCCCGCGTACGTCAACGTCATCGGCTGAATCTTCCGCATCTTCTTGCTTACTATTATTTCGTAAGTGATATACATATAATAAAGTACCATAGCAAGCGCAAACGCACTGAACACGTAAATCGTTGCCGTAGAATACGTTATTACGGCATTGAGATTTGTCGAGTATTCGTAGAGGAGCTCCCCTATCGATACGTTGACGAAAGTGAGCACCGAGAACGCCGCAAACGAGAAGAACACGCGCTTTTCCTTGTTCATGATTGCATAGATGAGCATTAACGCAAGGCTCATTGCCATAACTACGGGCGTCATGTTGTTGGAGAACATATACACCATATTTATAAACGCCGTGGACAGTAAAAGCAAATTCATTCTGTTTTTGAACTTGAAGTATC
>CAYVEU010000081.1:0-9500 GCA_964450015.1 uncultured Christensenella sp.
GAGCGAGCGGCTGTTAACCGCTAGGTCGTCCGTTCGAATCGGACAGGGGGAGCCATCTCAATGAAAAAGGACACCATTTCGGTGTCCTTTTTCGTTGAGGCAACACTCCGTGTCGATGCCAACAAACCCAGCGGTTAACGCCGCGAGCGTAAAGCGCAAATTGCCGTAAACAATATTGTTTACGACAATCTGATGAGGGCGCAGGGAAAAGGATAGAGGATAATGGCTTATTCGCGTAGATATACCCGGATAACGGTATCTTTCAATTCGAATGGCGGCTGTTAACCGCGTGTTAACGAAAAGTATTTTTTTGAAATAAATATCCGAGAAGCGTATAGCCAAGCAATGGGGAGAGCTATGCTCGAACCCGGGACGTCCGTTCGGTAAAGGTATGGCAAGTCAAAGAATAAATAGGAATAGGAATACCTAGTCCTGTTTTTTATATCATTTCTCGTAAACGTTTAAGAAAGATTTCCGTGCATTTAGGAAATACTTGATTCTTTTTCCACGCAATGTCGAGATGAGATATAAGTTGTGGATAAAGCGGTTTGAAACAAAGTGGGCTATTTCCGTCCGTGCGAATAATTTTATCAAGACATACGGCATAGCCTACGCCTTCTTCAACGAGCAACGACATATTATAAAGCAAGTTACCCGTTGCGACGATGTTAAGTTCAGTCATATCTTTTTTGAACCATTCGCTTATCATATTTTTTCCGTGTGCCTGACGAGAAACAATAAGAGGCTTATCCCATAAATCTTCGGGTATGATGTACTCTTTTGCGGCAAGCGGACTGTCCTGTTTCATAAGTACGCCCCACGTATCGGTAAGCGGTAAGCGCAAGTAATCGTATTTGGATAAATCAAACGGTTCTATAAATATTCCGAAGTCAATCAATCCTTTATCAAGTCTTTCCGATACAGTTACGCTGTCGCCGCTGAACAAATGATACTTAACATTAGGGTATTCGCGCTGTACCAAGTGAGCGGATTTTGCAATAAGCCCCATAACATAGCTTTCGCCGCCGCCGATATGAATATCGCCGCTTATCTCCGTAATAGGCGCATTGAGTTCATTTTCCGTCTTATTATATAATTCGATTATCTCTTCCGCACGCTTCCTTAATAGTTGTCCTGCTTCTGTCAGCGTGATTTTTCTTGTGCCGCGAATGAACAGTTGCTGTCCTATTTCTTTTTCAAGATTTTGCATTTGTCGCGATAAATTCGGTTGTGTAACATAGAGTGCGTCCGCCGCCTTGGAAATGCTTTGTTCTCTTGCTACCGCCAAAAAATATTTCAGTTCTCGTAATTCCATAATGCACCGCCTTAGGAATAGTATAGTATAAAAATATATGCGTGTCAATTATGGGTAGCCATAAAATATAAGTATTTGACATATAAACGGCTACAAAATAAAATAGTAGTATGAATACCGAACAATAAAGGAAAGTAAAAAACAAAACATGGGACTGACTTTATACGTTAAGGAGCGTATCGAAATGAAAAAATTATTTTGTATTGTCGCAACTGTTTTATTGCTTGTTTTCGGCTTGTGCGCATGTGCCAATACGCCGAACGACGGAACGCAAACTCCGCCGAGCGAAACAAAAACTCCGCCGAGCGAAACAAAAACGCCAAACGAAAACCATACACCGTCTAACCCGATCGATGATAACGAAATTATGAGTAATGGAATTTTAATCGCATATTTTTCTTGCACAAATACGACCGAAGCTATCGCAAAACATATTGAAGCCGAAACAAACGGAACGCTTTACAAAATCACGCCGCAAGTGCCTTATACCGAAGCCGATTTGAAATATTATACAAATGGCAGAGCGGATAGAGAACAAGCTGATTCGTCGGCCCGCCCCGATATAAGCGGCAGTGTGGAAAATATGGAAAAGTATGACGTTGTATTTTTAGGCTATCCTATTTGGCACGGTCAAGCGCCGAAAATTATATATACGTTTTTGGAAAGCTATGATTTTGCAGGCAAGACAATCGTTCCGTTTTGCACTTCACATAGTAGCGGCATTGGTTCAAGCGATACAAACCTGCACTCGCTTGTATCGAATGCAAAATGGAAATCCGGTAGACGGTTTGCGTTCGGCGCTTCTCAAAAAACGGTTGCCGATTGGCTAGAAGGTCTTGATTTGAAATTTGTTCCCACCGTTGCAAACTTCGACCTTACGAGCGGCATAAACGGCAACGCGCCTACGGTAACGCTCAACAGCGGATACGAAATGCCGATACTCGGACTCGGAACGTACAGTTTGACAGGCGACACTTGCAAAAACGCCGTAAAATCAGCTCTTTCGCAAGGCTACCGTTTAATCGATACCGCCCATATGTACGGCAATGAACGGGAAATAGGCGAAGCGATACGGGAATCAAACGTGCCGCGAGAAGAAATATTCGTAATTACTAAAATCTATCCGGGAACGCAATTTGCAAATCCCGAACAGGCAATACAAGAGTCGCTTGATAAACTAGATATCGGCTACATCGATATGATGCTGTTACACCACCCCGGCGCAAACGACGTAAAGGCTTACAAGGCGATTGAAAAGTTTGTAGAGCAAGGTAAAATCCGCTCCATCGGGCTGTCTAATTGGTATATCGAGGAAATCGACGGTTTTATTGAGCAAGTAAATATTAAACCCTCGCTCATTCAAAACGAAATCCACCCGTATTATCAGGAACAAAGAGTCGTGCCGTATATGCACGAACTCGGGATAGTAATGCAGGCTTGGTATCCGCTCGGCGGCAGGGGGTATACGGGAGCGTTACTTTCGGATAGCGCAATTACGGTAATTGCCGAGAATCACGGCGTTTCTACCGCACAGGTAATTTTACGTTGGCACCTACAACGCGGCGTAGTGGCTATTCCCGGTTCTTCCAATCCCGCGCATATCCTTGAAAATATATCTATTTTTGATTTTGAGCTTACCGAAAAAGAAATGCAAATAATAGCCGCTCTTGACAAAAACCAAAAACACGATTGGTATTAAATGGCGTATTAAAGCAAAATTAAACCGATCGAAATTCCCAAAGTATACCCCCGAGGTGACAAAATGGAATTGAATTTTTGCAAGGAAAGTGTTAAAATGTAATCAAACGACAGAGAGGTTTTGAAAATGGCAAATTTAATTCTATATTATTCAAGAAAAGGTCAAAACTATTGGAACGGCAGTATTAAGGATTTGAAAAAAGGCAACACGGAAATCGTTGCGGAGTTCGTGCAAAAAGCGGTCGGCGGCGATTTGTTTGAGGTGGAAACGGTCAAACCGTATTCCGAAGATTATTACGTTTGCATTGATGAGGCGAAAAAAGAGTTGAGAGCAAACGCACGCCCCGAAATAAAGAGTTATCCCGAGAATTTAGACGCATACGACGTGATTTTCGTAGGTTTTCCCAGTTGGTGGGGGACTATGCCTATGGCTATGTTTACGCTTTTGGAAAAGTACGATTTTACGGGCAAGAAAATCGTGCCGTTTTGTACGAACGAAGGCAGCGGTATGGGACAAAGCGAACGCGACTTAAAGAGAATTTGCAACGGCGCTGAGGTCGTAAGAGGTCTTTCCGTTCACGGAGCGGAAGCGGCGCAGTCTGAAAAGCAGGTTGCCGAATGGGCTAAAAGGAACGTGTAATTATAGTAATAAGCGTGAATTTGCAAAGAAATATCAAGGAAAAAAGCGTTTTAGAATTATCGGTCGACGTTTGCGGAAGCCGAAAACAAATAAAAAAGGAGCTGTTATGGATAAGGAAAATTTAAGCGTATTCCCCATAGGAGAAAAGAACGACGCATTTGCAAAATACTTTATAGGTCAAAGCTATCTCAACATGCTTTCCGTCGAGCAGGTGCCTATCGGCAACGTTACGTTTGAACCCGCGTGCCGCAACAACTGGCATATCCACCGCGCGGATAAGGGCGGCGGGCAAATTTTGCTCGTAACCGCAGGCAAAGGGTGGTACTGCGAATGGGGCAAAGCCCCTCGCGCGTTAAAGGCCGGCGACGTCGTCAATATTCCCGCAAACGTGAAGCACTGGCACGGCGCGACAAAAGACAGCTATTTTCAGCATTTGGCATTGGAAGTTCCCGCCGAAAACGGCTCGACGGAATGGTGCGAACCCGTAACGGACGAGGAATATTATAAACTGTAACCAAACGGTGTAACAGTGAATGTTGCATTTTTGTAAAAAATCTACGAATTACGCACAATATTGCAATTTACGTCGAGCACCGATATTGTGATAAAATCAAATAAAAAGGATGATTGATATGTTTAACGAAGTACTTAAAAATTTCGGATTCGGGTGTATGAGGCTGCCGATGAACGGCGAAGAAGTCGATTATGCCGAATTTAACAAAATGATAGACGCGTTTATAGAAAACGGCTTCAACTATTTTGACACGGCGCACGGGTATCTTTCAGGAAAGAGCGAAACCGCGCTCCGCGACTGTTTGGTTGCGCGCTACCCGAGGGAAAAATATCTTTTGGCAAACAAGCTGACGACTTTCTATTTCAAGACGGAAGCCGACGTTCGTCCGTTCTTCGAAAGCCAGTTGAAAATATGCGGCGTGGACTATTTCGATTTCTATTTAATGCACGCGCAAAGCGAGGAAATTTTCGCGCATTTCAAAGAATGCCGCGCTTACGAACAGGGACTGGAATTTAAGGCGGAAGGCAAAATCAAGCATTTCGGCATCTCTTTCCACGACACGGCGGACGTGCTGGATAGAATTTTAACGGAATATCCGCAGGTGGAATTCGTTCAAATTCAGTTAAACTACGTTGATTACGACGATCCCGCAGTGCAGGCAAAGAAGTGCCTAGACGTTTGTAACAAACATAATAAGCCCGTTATAGTAATGGAGCCCGTCAAGGGCGGCAATCTCGTCAATTTGCCCGAAAATGCGAAAAAGTACTTCGAAGAACTCGGCGACGCGAGCACGGCAAGCTATGCGGTTCGGTTTGCGGCAGGGTGCGAAGGCGTGTTTATGGTGCTCTCGGGAATGAGCGATTTGGCGCAAATGAAAGACAATATTTCGTATATGAAAGATTTTAAACCGTTAAACGCGAGGGAAACGGAAGCAGTAAAGAATGTTTGCGACGTGTTCAAGAGTATGAATTTGATACCCTGTACCGCGTGCCGCTACTGCACGGACGGCTGCCCCAAAAAGATTTCCATTCCCGACCTCTTTGCATGCATGAATACTAAAAACATCTATCACGATTGGAACACCGACTATTACTATACCGAGGTGCACACGAAGACGGGCGGAAAGGCTTCTGACTGCATACAGTGCGGTAAATGCGAAAAAGCCTGTCCGCAACATTTGCACATACGCGAACTGTTAAAAGACGTCGCAAAGGAGTTTGAAAAATAATGGAATACCGCAAATTGCCGCGCGGAAACGAGTCGATAAGCACTTTGGGGCTGGGTATGGGGGGAATACACAACGCCCCGCCCGAAGAAATTCAAGCGGTCATTGAAAGCGCGATAAGTCACGGAATAAACTTTTTCGATTTGTGCGCGGGCGGGAAAAGCGTATACGAGCCGTTCGGGAAAGCGATAAAAGGCAAGCGAGAGAAGATATATTTTCAATTGCATTTCGGCGCGGTTTATAACGAAAACGGCGAATACGGCTGGTCGCGCGATTTAAGCGAGATCAAGGATACGTTCGAATGGGAGCTCGGAGCCCTCGGCACGGATTACGTCGATTTCGGTTTTCTGCACTGTATAGACGAGGAAAGCGATTTTCAAGATATTCTCGACAACGGTATTTTCGATTACGTCAAAGACTTGAAAAAAAGCGGCGTTGTGCGCCGTATCGGTTTTTCTTCCCACACGCCGAGCGTTGCCGAAAAGCTTTTGGACACGGGGATCGCGGATATAATGATGTTCTCGATAAATCCTGCTTACGACTTGGAATGTGGGGACGAATACGGCATAGGAACGACGACCGAACGCGCGAAACTGTTTAGGCGTTGTGAAACGGAAGGGGTTGGGATATCCGTAATGAAACCTTTTCACGGCGGACAGCTTTTGTCGGACAAAACGTCGCCTTTTAAGAGAAAACTGACAAAAAATCAATGTATTCAGTACTGTCTTGACCGTCCGGCAGTGTTCGCGGTCGTGCCCGGTGTGAGAAATTCGGACGATTTGAACGAACTTTTAAAGTACCCCGAGTCGACGGTTGACGAGCGAGACTATTCGGTTATAGGCGAGTTTACGCCCGAAGCGGCGGTAGGTAACTGCGTCTATTGCAACCACTGTCAGCCGTGTCCTGCGGGGATAGATATAGGCATCGTAAACAAGTATTACGATTTATCGCTTGCGGGGGACAAAATGGCGGCGAATCACTACGGTAAGCTTGCAATCAAGGCGGACGCATGTGTAAAATGCGGGCATTGCACCGAGCGTTGCCCGTTTAAAGTGCAGCAACAGGCAAAAATGCAAAAAATCAAAAGCTATTTCGAAGGAGTCTAATTATGATAGAAAACGTTTTGACAAGAAAAAACTTGTCGGTAAAATCGAAAATTACGGTTAAAAGCCTTATTTCCGCAGGAATAATTGCGCTTGCGGTTATTTTGCCGCAACTCGTCCACCTTGCATCGGGACAGGCAGGCGGTATTCGGTGGCTGCCTATGTATTTGCCCGTGCTTCTCGGCGGGTGTATCTTAGGCCGGAAATGGGGCTTGGGAATAGGTATCCTTTCGCCGATAGCCAGCTTTTTTGTAACGCTTGCGGCAGGCAACCCGATGCCCGCGGCGGCAAGACTTCCGTTTATGGCGGCGGAACTTGCGGTTTTTGCGGCGGTAGCCGGATTGTTTGAAAAGAAGATTTCCGCTAACGGTTGGTTAGCGTTCCCCGCGGTGCTTTTAGCGCAGACGGCGGGCAGAACTACTTTTATGTTGCTAGCGCTTATCTTTCAGTCGGTAACGCCGTTTACGCCCGCGGTAATTTGGGGGCAAATACAAACGGGACTTTTGGGAATGGTCATACAAGCCGTTATCGTGCCGTTTGTCGTAATGGGTTTGAAATATATTTTGGACAGGAATAAAAATGACTGATTTGCAAACAGCAAAAAACAATCTTGCGGGGCATACCGTTTGCCTTTGCAAGGACGGCGAATGCCTTTACAGCGAAAAGAGGGGCATTGCGCCGATGATGGACTTTATCGAAAGCGGTGTGGACTTGTTCGGGTTTTCGGTCGCGGATTTAGTAGTCGGCAAGGCGGCGGCATTGTTGTTTGTCAAGTGCGGCATAAAGGAAGTTTTCGCTAAAACTTTGTCCGAAAACGGCAAAAAAGTTTTGGAAAAGAACGCAATTTTGTGCGAGTACGAAACTTTGACCGAAAAGATAATCAACCGCTTTGGCACGGATATATGTCCGATGGAAAAGGCGGTTGCGAACACCGACGAGGCGGAAGAAGCGTATCGAATTTTGAAAAATACGATGCAAAAGCTGAGAAAAACGTAACAACAGCATACGTACAAGCGAAAGAATATGTGGGAAAGTAAAAAATGATTGACGAAAAGACACAAGGTTATGAAGACGAAAAATGCGCGTCGGTATTGTGGAACGAGCAAGAAGCCGAAAAGATAGGCGAAAACGACGAGGCGGACGCGAAAAAAGAATATAGCGATAATTCCTTTACAACGCCTATCGTCGCCGGCGCAGATTTTGTGATTAAGGGTACTACGCTAGCAAAATATAACGGCAAAGGCGGCGAAGTAGTTATACCAAACGGCGTAACACATATAGGGAATAGGGCATTTTTTTGTTGTTATGATCTTACGGGTGTAATGCTGCCTGATAGCGTAACGCATATAGGCGAGGAAGCGTTTAGCTGTTGTGATGAGCTTAGGAACATATCGCTCTCGGATAGTATAGCGAAGATTGAATCGTGTGCGTTTGAGGGGTGTTATCGTCTTACGGGTATAATGCTCCCCGACGGTTTAACGCATATAGGGGATAGGGCATTTTTTTGTTGTTTTGATCTTACGGATATAACGTTACCCAACAGCGTAATGTATATAGGGGATAGCGCGTTTGTTGGTTGTGAAAAGCTTAGGAATATAACGCTACCGAACGGCGTATCGAATATTGGATCACAGGCGTTTTTCAGGTGTGAGGAGCTCAGGAGCATATCGCTCCCGAATAGCATAACGAGTATAAGATACTGCGCGTTTAAGGGGTGTAGACGGCTTAGTAGTATAACGATTCCGAACAGCGTATCGAAGATTGGATGGGATGCTTTTAAGGGTTGTCGGAGTCTTAATAAAATACAATATAACGGAACGAAAGCGCAATGGAAAGCCATAGAAAAAGAAAGAGGCTGGAAAAGCCCAGTAAAATTTCTTAGAGTTGTGTGTCAAAACGGCGTTTTGATAGGACTGCACCTGCGCTAAATAATGGCGCACACGACGAGGCGGAAGAAGCGTATCGAATTTTGAAAAACGCGAAAAAAACAGCCGCGATATAGGGAAAGATTATCATTTCCGTTATTGCAATTGCCGATTGTGCGAATATTAAGAATTGCGCAACGGAAGTTCTGAAAAATCGGAGAGAAAACAATAAAACGGAGCGCCGTAAAATGGGAGCATACCAAAACAAAGATAATTATCCTTTTAACAAAATAATTTACAAATTAATAAACGGCGAGTTCGGTTTATCGGTTGCCACGGAACGGATGGCGGCGTATGATAATTTTAGAGTTTCGGAGAAATTATTGCTTGAACTTCAATCGAAATTCAAATTAAACGATAAGCAATCCATAGAGTTTTGGAGGGAGCTCATTTTCAGAGTGTCCGCGGATGATTTGACGGACGAAATTATAGAGTTTTTATCGCAAAACGCAATTACGGCGGAGGCGTTGGCGCATTTGGATTTATCCGATAAATGGCTGTTAAAGTTGGGCGAAAAATATACGGAGGCGCTGCAAACGTACGTTTTGAGGTATTACACGTCCGGAAACGATATTTACAGGTCGGCGCATGCGACGGAAGAAGTTTTTGCGCAAAAATTAAACACCGTAAAAAATAAAGAAGTTTTAAAAGACGTATTAAGTTATTATTCGCCCGACGTGGACGAAAAGCGAGACGTGTTGGTTAAATATTTGAAAAGTTTTTAGAATTAATGCGATAATTTCAAGATAGCGTATTGTTTTTAGGTTGTTTATGTTATTATTAAGTTAGCATTAAAATATGGAGAACGGCAATGGATAAAAATCAAATCTATCAATTTATTTCCGAACAAAAGACGGCGTTTATAGCTTCGGTCAACGAGCAAGGGTACCCTGTAATCCGCGCAATGCTTGCGCCGAGAAAAATCGAGGACGGCGAAATTTATTTTTCCACGAACACGTCGTCGAATAAAGTAAGACAGTATCTGGATAACGACAAGGCTTGCATGTATTTTTACAAGCGCGGGAAATTCAAGTATCAGGGCGTTTCCGTAATCGGCAAAATGGAAGTTTGCACCGACCA
>CAYVEU010000082.1:0-9451 GCA_964450015.1 uncultured Christensenella sp.
ACGCACCTATGGCACGCCACGCACTTTACGCTGTCGCTCGCCATGCGGTTGAACTGCTCCTTAAACTCATGCACGCCGTTTGCGCACTGTCTTTCGCATACTCGGCAGTTGATACAGCGATTATAATCTCTGGTTATTTCGTACTCGGGATAGTTAAAATTTATCATAGCGCCTTCTTAGACCTCCTTGTTAAGCCGAACGATAACGGGCTGTCCGCCTTTCGGCGTCCAAAGTTTGTCAAGGTCGGGTTCAACCTCGCGTATCGCGCATTCCTCGCTCGCAATGTAAACCGTTTCGCCCTTTTCGCCAACGACCATGCTTCTTAATTTCAGCCTGTCGTTCAACGCCATAAGCCCGCCCTCGAAACCGAGCATTATGGAAAACGGTCCCGTCACCAGCAGCCCCGAATACGCGTTGCGCAAATACTCGTGAACTTTCCTGTCCTCTTCGGGCATGTTCTCAATCGTCTGCCAAAACGGCGCGGCTATTACCGCGGACATCTCTTCCAAGGTAAGCCCCTGCCGCCGCAAAAGGTAGTCGGCAATGTAAGTTATGACTTCGGTATCGGTCAAAAGCGTACATTTATATCCGTACATCTCTATATATCTGCGGTTTGCGTCGTAAGAGCTGATTTCGCCATTGTGAACGATAGAATAGTCCAGCAGCCCGAACGGGTGCGCGCCGCCCCACCAACCGGGGGTGTTGGTCGGATACCGACCGTGCGCCGTCCAGCAATATCCCTCGTATTCTTCCAACCTGTAAAAGTCGCCGACGTCTTCGGGGTATCCGACCGCCTTGAAAATGCCCATATTCTTTCCGCTCGAAAAACAGTACGCGCCCGCAATAAGGGTGTTTATTTTGATAACCGAACGCGCGACGTATTCCCTTTCGTCCACTTGACTCGACTGCAATTTCGTGGGGAGCGGCGTGACGAAATACCGCCATATAAGCGGCTCGTCGGTAATTTTCGGACTGCGCCTGACGGGAATTTTCGACAAGTTTACCACGTCGAACCACTCGTCTAAAAATGCTTCCGCCTCTTGTTTTGCCTTAATGCCGTCGTAAAAAATATGAAACGCGTACAAATCTTTATACTGCGGATAAATACCGTAACCGGCAAACCCTCCGCCCAAACCGTTGCTCCTGTCGTGCATGGTGGCGATCGAGCGGATTATCTTTTCGCCGTTAATAGGCGTTCCGTCTTTGGAAATAATCCCCGATATTGCGCAACCTGCGGGAATCCTCACCTGTCCTTCTCTTAGCATTTGCCATTCCTCCCGCCCAACCTCTTCTTTGCGGTCAAGCCTCGTTTTTTCGGCTCCGTATCCCGAAAAAACCAATAAAAAAAGGGCGTCAAACCGTAAACCGCAGTTTACAAAATGAACGCCCTTGTTCTATGTTAGAATAAACGAAAACGGCAAAATTGTCAAGCGTTTTATAACTATTTATTTAGTCCGTAGCCGCCAAACCGCCGAAATATCGCAAAACGAGTCGTAGCTTCCGTATTTAATTTGAAACGAACGACTTTAAACGGCGCCTCTTCTTATATCGTCAAGTACGTCGTCCCAAGTCATTTGCCCCTCGTAAATATCGTCGTCGCCCCACAACCATACTTTGCAATTGGGCACAAACCAAGGATTTTTATCTTTTAAATTCCTGAAACACATGCCGAATCTCGAAAAATCCTTAGCGTCGTCAGACCCGCTGTAAATTACAGTACCGTCCGCCTCGACGCTCTCTTTATACAAGCCGTTTCCTTGAAAAAGTTCGTCTAAAAACGCATACGCCTTTTCGAGGTTAATAACGTCTTCTTGAAGTATCTTTTCCACGTCCATTCGAATTTTCATTTTCATCATAATTTTATGCTCCTTACAATTAAATTTTATTGCCCGTTCCTCTCTTGTTCTAACACATCTTCCCAGTCCCAAGTACCGTCGCCGTTAACTTCATCGTCGCCCCAAAGCCATTTCTTGCAGTTGGGTAAAAACCAAACTTCAACCACCTTTAACATTGTTGACACCGAACAAAATGAACCGAAATCCGTATTTTTATTCGTACCCCAGTACGTTCTGGTTCCGTCGGCTTCGGTTTCACCTTTAACCAACCCAAATTGTGCAAACGTTTGATCAAGAGCGTTATAAACTTTTACAAGATTATGCACGTCCTCGCGCAAAATCTTTTCTTCGTCCATCTGAATTTTCATTCCGAACATAATTTTTCTCCTTATTTTTATAGATTTTTTAAATTTTCATATTGAAAAAAGACGCGTTATATAAAAGCCGAATTAACGAAATTAAATCGCAATAATTAATAGTCGAAAATTTTTTAAAATATTTTTATAAAACCGATGTTGTATATAAGTATACCGCGAAACAGGCGTTTTGTCAAGTGTCGCTCGGCTCGTCTACCGGAAGTCTGCCCAAATACCGTTCGTTTTCAAACCAAATAACTTTCATTTGAGCGATCAACGTCTTAATGCCCAAATAATGTCCGCTCTCTTTAAAAGCTTTTTCGTCTACGAATGCGTCTGCCGTGTACTTGTGGAACAGATAGACTATTTCTATAATTTCGTCCAAAGAGTATTTCGCGGCAAGAACGCCCTTTAAGACGGTTTCTACGTCAGCCGCAAATCTCAATCTTATCGCTTCCGTAAATTCCGCCATTATGCTCTCCTCTTATTTTGAATCGTCGCTTACAACCGTTGCCGTCCCTTCAACGTTCGCCGTTTTCGGGCGGTAAATTTTATAAAGTATAAGGCTAACCGCAGTAGCAACTCCCCAGCCTATCGGCCAAGCGAGCCAAATGCCCAAACTTTTCTTCATGATGGCGGTTAAAATAAACGCTACCGCGACCCTGAGTATCATATCCGAAAACGTCGTCACCATAAACTGCCACATTTTGCCTGCGCCGCGCAAAATCCCGTCGGTCACTATCTTAGTTGCAACGACCAAGTAAAACGGCGACAAAATTCTCAATATTGTCAGCCCCTCGTCCAAAGCCGCGCCGCCCTCTTTCATAAAGAGCATAAGCAGGTACTTTCCGGCGCCTAAATACAGCGCGCATATGGGTATCGCAATAACAAACAGCAGTTTTAAGCCTGCGACGTACCCTTTCGGTACGCGTTCGGGCTTACCCGCCCCCAAATTTTGCGCAGTGAAGTTGGAAACGCCGTTGCCCAACGTCACGAAAGATGTGACCACCAAGTTGTTGAGTTTGATGGCCGCCGAATAACCCGCCATTACCGCCTCTCCGAAGCTGTTTATCAGTCCCTGAACGATTATGTTGCCGACCGAAACGAAACTTTGTTGCAGTATGCTAGGCACGGCTATCCGAGCCACCGACCTTAACGCGCCGAAAGAAAATATTTTCACTTTTTCTTCCGTTTTTATTTTTTTAAGCCTTATTAAAACCACCGTGAGAGCCAAAACGCAGCTTACTCCCTGACAAATAAACGTCGCCCAAGCGACTCCCGCAACGCCCATTTTTAATACGACTACGAAAACGACGTCCATAACGACGTTTGCAACCGACGAACATGCCAAAAAGATAAACGGCGTGACCGAATCGCCCATGGCGGAAAAAATTCCCGTCGCGACGTTATAAAAGAGCAAAAACGGCAAGCCGAAAACGTATATGTTCAGATACAGTTCGCAATCGGCAAACACGCTTTCGGGTGTGTTTATAAGCTTTAACAGATACGGACTGCAAAAATACCCGATCAGCATAAGCGCGAGGCACAAGCATGCGCCGCTTATAAAGGTCGTATAGACTGCCGTCTTCATTTCGCCGAATTTTTTTGCACCGAAAAGAGCGCTGACGACCACCGAACAGCCTATGTTCGTCCCGAATGCAAACGCGATGAAAATTAACGTTACCTCGTAACTGTTTCCGACCGCCGCCAACGCCGAGTCGCCGATAAATTTACCCGCCACCAAACTGTCGGCAATGTTATAAAGTTGTTGGAAAATTATACTGCCGAAAAGAGGCAGACAAAATTTCCATAAGACTTTATCGGGACTGCCTACGGTCAAATCCTTTTGCATTTTTCGTTCCTCCGAAGCGGACGTAATCAAACGCTTTGCGTCCTCGCATGCGGATGCGCCCGACGCTGAAAAGTTCGGCGCTTCTATCCGCATTCTTCACCTATATCAGTATACAACTTAATTCCTGCGTTGTTAAACGGTTTCCATAAAAAAACGCTTTCGGAAGCGTTTTTATCGTCGGCTATAAGCATTGAAATTTGCTCTCTTTCAATATATAACTTTACTGTTTATTTGTCTTTATCCTCACAAACAACCGCTCTCATGAAAGCCAGCGTGCGCTCGTAAGTCGTTCGTTTTTGCGCGGCTTTGACCTCGGCTGTGACGGGACCGTCGCGGAACATAGCGAGCGTAACGTCACCGTCGAACGAACTGAAACTCATGTGACAACCGTCGAGCGTATATTCCGTTCTATCGTCGGGCAGTCTCGTCTTTGCGTCCGCTTTCATAGCGTCGGTAAGCACGCCGTCGTTTGACGCTTCCAGCAATAACGTGGGGACGGATTCGTCTCTTATAGAGTCCTGCCCAAAGCAAAGCGGAGCAAACAAAATTACGCCCTTTATCGAACCGGAATTTTCCTGCGCCCGTCTGACCGCGGCGCCTCCGCCTTGCGAATGTCCGCCGATAAAGAACTCTATATTCGGATATTTTTCAAACGCAGGCTCCGTTTCCAAATACATCATATACGCTAAAAGTACTTTCGATATTACTACCGCATATCCCTGTTTGGCAAGAGGCTCGGCAAGATAAGCGTAATACTTGGGAGTTATCGACGTGCCTACGTAAAACAGCAACCCGTATCTTGGGTTTACGCCTGTCGGCATATATATCGTCGCGTCTTCGTCTTCGGTAACTTCGAAGTCGAAAGAGTTTTCTTGTCCGTAATCGATAATATGCTCTTTATCGAGTTTACCGTCGCACGCCGGCAGTAAAACCGACGTGCAGCAAAGTATTAACGCAATAGTTATTAAGGAAAACAGTTTTTTCATTCTTTTTGTCCTATATTAGTTTAAAATTAGACAGAATCGAGTGATTTTTTTCCGAAACCGAACCGTCGGCGTACTGGCGTACGATAGGTGATGGCTTCGGGAAAGTCCCCGAATTTTACTCAAAATATCCGCTTTTAGGGTTAAAGCAAGATTCATATAATAGAAACATTGCTTTTTACCGCTAGGCACGTTCTCATTCGGGGACGTAAAGCGCTTGATTATGTCCGCTCTATCTTATTTCGAAGTCTTTGACGTAACAGCTGTCCGTATGGGTATTGACCACCACGTCGAGTTCGTACTGTCCGGCGGCGATTTCAAACTCGTAAACGTAAAACCCCACGCCCGAATACGCCTTTAACTGAAACTCTCTGTCAACGACCGACAAACTCTCCTTCGTGCCCGTATAGCCCCTTTCCGTCAAATAATTATACGCGCAATCGAGTGCCTTTTCTTCCGCAGGCGTCCAATTTATATCGACCGTGGGTTTGCGCGACCCTTCATAGTCTATATCTACTATCTCGCATTTTCCCGTTGCGCTGTTGAGTTCGACTTCTACCTCGTAAACGTCGCCGTTTGCGCCGTAGGCAAGTATCTCGAATTCGTAAACGTACACGCTGTTTTTCAGCGGCGTAGTCATTTTAAATTCTCTTTCCTTGTCTTTTACGACCATGGCTTCTTTCGTACCGCTATAATAACCGTTACCCGTCAGGTACGCGTAAACGAAATCCGCCGCCTGCTCGCTCGCCTTATCCATGCCGAGAGCGTCGCTCTTCTTTGCCGAGCCGACCGCCGTCCCGAACACTCCGCCCAAAACCGCGCCCGTTGCGACCAGTAATACCGCCACCGTCACGATAAATGCGGTCAGCAGCATTTTCCAGCCGAATTTCTTCTTTACCTTTTTGATTTTCGCGTCTTCGGCGGGCTTTAATTCCACCTTCCGACCGTTGACGGCTTCGTTGACAATCATAGCCTTCGCAAGCTCGCCTTCCACGAACGCCTTTTCCTCGTCGGTACACTCGTTATTTAAATACTTCTCATACAACTCGTCAAATCTCATTTCCTGCCACAGCCTCCATAAGTAATTTAAGTTTTTGCCTCGCTCGGTAGAGGATAACTTTGACGTTCTCTTCGGTCTTTTCGACCAGCCGCGCAATTTCCCTTATGCTCAGCTCCTCGAAATAGAATAAGGTTATCGTTTCGCGGTACTCGTCGGAAAGTAATTCTATCGCCCGATACAACGCGCGGTATTCCTCGTTTAAAATGTACTCTTCCGCAACGTCGGTACCGTCCGCTATCTCTTCGGTTAGATTGGTCGCGCGCTTTTTCTTTCTCGCCGCGTCGACAACGGCGTTTTTGCACACTCTAAGCAGCCAATACCGAAACGAAGCCGTATCGTCGAGGTTTTTCAGAGCCTTGTAAAACGCGTTGCTTACGATATCTTCCGCCAGCGCGTAGTCGCGGCACAGAGAATACGTATAAAGTACCGCGCCGCCGTAATGCTCCTTAAAAAGTTCCTCGAAAACGTCCTTCTTCACCTCTCCCTCACACTAATAAAACGAATGAAACTAAAAAAGGTTACAGTTAATTTTTATTTTATTTTGTCGGAACCTTATCGATTTTCCCCGTCGGGGTCCGTTTCCGCGCCATGCTCGTCCGGTTCCGTTGCCAAGGCTTCCGCTTCAAGTGCGGCTTCCGCGGTTTGCGCGCACTCGGCAGACTTAGCTTTCTTTTTTAAAAGTTTTTCAATCGGAACGGTTTTCATAACCAATTTATCAAACACGGCGAGCAGCCCCGGCAGGATAAACAAAATAAGCAGGGTCGCCGCAAGCGAACCCACCGATACCGCGATACAAATTTGCGACATGGTAGGGTCGGACGAAGTTATCCCGATTATGCCGGTAATAAGAACGAGAATCGAGCCCGACGTAAGTATGGTATGCATTGCGCCGCCGTACGCGGACTTTAACGCGTCTTTTACCGACTGCGTTTTGCGATTTTCGCGGTAAAAGTTTGTAAACAAAATGCCGTAGTCGATAGTCGCGCCCATCAATATACATTCGACGATAAGCAACGCAAGATAGAACACGCCGCCCGCAATCTGAACGGACACCATGACGAATACGCCCGCCTGCACGAGCAACGCAAGTATTACGGGAATAAGGACGTTGCGGAAGGTGAAAAGCACGACTAGGAATATCGCAAGCACGGTCAAAACGGTAATCAATATAAGCTCTTTATCGAAACTATTTGCCATTTCGTAATTCATAGCCGAACTGCCGATAAGATAGTATTCGCCGTTTAGATTGTCGCACGCGCCGTACAGCTCGTCCAAAAACGCCGTGGTTTCCTTGGACTCCGCGGGATAAACGGTGTTTATCACCAGTCGGGAATATTTTTCGCCGCAAAGCATTTCTTTTCCGCCGTCCAAAGTCGTCTTAAATGACGTGATCATACTGCGGAAAACCGTGTTTATCGCTTTGTCGAACCGCGCATCGTTCAACATCTTATCGTGTATCCAACCGAACAGCTCGTCGATAGACGCCGTATAACTCTCGTCGTAGTAACGCGTAGCCGAACCGTACAACGCGGCAAGTTCGAGCGTTTCGTCTGTAATAGCGCTTCCGACGAGCTCTTTGGCTTTTTCGATTATTTGCTCCGCGCCGTAGTCCGCGCCGTCCGTTTCGCCGTATGCGCGTATACTCGAAATCGCCCTTTTCCCTTTCGCGTCCAAAACGGCGGCAAGCATAGGAGTATTGGCCAATCCGTCCAACGCCTCGGCGTATTCGGCAAACGTCAATTCTCGACTCTCACCGTTCCGCCCGTAATAATAGACGAAACGAATAAGGTCGTCGCTAATAACGTCCTCTATGTCTATATCGATATTAAACGGTAAATTCCCGAAATCAAGCTCTGCCGCATCCATACCCAAAGAGCCCATTAAACCGACTATTTCGGCAACCCCACCGATAAGTTCGGGAGCCTTAAACTGCTTTCCGAGCGTTTCGCCGTAGCTCGCGACCAAAGTGACTTTTTCGTCCGTTTTTACCTTTGCGCCAATCTTTGCAACCTCTTGTTCGTCGGCTGTCGAATAGACTAAAACCAGCGGATTGGACACGGCGAACACGTCCTTTATCGGGTCCTCGGTGTCCAGATTGTACTTTATCGGAGTAAAGGTTTGCAAAACGCTCACGCCTACGAACAGCGCGACGAACACGCCGACCAAGACGTAACGGGCTTTATAGCTGAAATCGGCGAGCGTGCCCGCCACCGAGCGTTTTTCTCCGCTTTCGCCCCGCGCTTTTCTTAAAAAGCGCCCTTTCTTTTCGGTCTTCAAAATGATTTTATCGCACAAAATTATAAAACTCGGCAAAACGGTAAACACGCAAATCATGCTTATAAGTACGCCCTTGGCAAGAACCACGCCGAGGTCCACGCCTATTTTAAACGTCATAAAAAGCAACATTAACAGCCCGACTATCGTTGTGAACGCGCTACTGCATATCGAAGAAACGGAATTTGCAACCGCAACTTTCATAGCTTCGACTTTGTCGTCGTTCAGCTTTCTTTCTTGACGGTAACGGTTCATCAATATTATGGAATAGTCCATACTTAAAACGAGTTGAAGTATTGCGGCAATGGAAAACGTGACGTTGGAAATGCTGCCCATTATTATATTCGAGCCTAAATTAATCAGGACGGCGATGCCTATTACCGCCAAAAACAGCACGGGTTCGAACCAAGAGCCGCACATGACCAAAAGGATTACTACAAGCAGCGCCATGGCTATCAACAAAACGACGACAGGAAAGTCGCCGATACCCGTATTGTCGTTGTGGCAGTAAACTTCGAGTCCGGAAAATGTATTATTTATCTGTCTTTTAAGCTCTTTTTCCTCGGACGAGTCGTAAGCGCAATCCATACTTAAAATATATAAGGTGTATTCGTCCTTGTTGTAACTTTCGCTGTCGTCGTACGCTACGCTCGTCACCTTGTCAAGCGTTTTGAGAGTTTTTAAAACGTCCGCTTTTTGGTTTTCTTCCAGCCCGACGAACATTACCCGCATGGTATTCGGCATATCCATAGGGGGAAACTCCTCGTTCATAATATCCAAACCTTTACGCATTGACGAACTGTCCGATAAATATTTTGTCAAATCGGAATTTATCTCGACTATCGGCATAAGCGCGGCGAAAACCACGGCAAGCACTAGCGTAACTATAAGGAAAATATATCTTTTTTCTACTAAAAACGAACTCAGTTTTTGCATTTCCCCTCCTGCGCCCGCGCCGTTTAAACTGCGCGCAAAAAATACGTTTATGATATATTATCATAAAAGGCTTAAAATTGCCACAAGTTTACCGCAAAAATCAAATAAAAAAGCGCGGTTTCCGCTTTTTGATTAGTGTAGTTCCACTCGTCCAC
>CAYVEU010000083.1:0-2802 GCA_964450015.1 uncultured Christensenella sp.
CTTTCGGCAAGCGCCAGTTCCTCTTGCGCACTGAGAAGCGGTACGCGACCGATATCTTTTAAATACATCTTGACAGAGTCGTCGATATTGACTTCGCTCATAATCTTTTGTATCATTTGGTCGTTGTTCTTTTCCGTTTCCACTTCGGGTTCAACAACTTGAATTCCATGAGCGGTGAACGCGTCGGTTATTGTATCAAGATCTACGTCTTTTAACCCGTACTTTGCCAACTCGCCTATTATCTTATCCTGAGCGACCGATTTCTTGTCTCCGAAAGATTCCACCAACTTTTCCAGGCTTTGTTTCATTATTTCATCTTGTTCTGCCATTATATTCTCCTTTGCCGTTTCTTTTAGTTATACGTTATTGAGTTTTTTAATTTGATTTTTAATTTTTTCTCGTTTGGAATTATCGGTCTCTTTTAATAATTCCGCAGTCAACCGCTCCAATTCCTTATTTTTACAATATAATTTTATTTTTTTTATACAATTATCGTAGTACACCGCCTGCTCGGTGGGAGTAACCGCCCCCACCGCATCAGCAATAAGCCATATTTCTTTTTCGTTTTCGTCAGTCATAAGGTCCATAATATCGGCGGCTTTCGGCTGCTTGCCGGATGCAATGATTTTAACGAAATGTTCGAAAATTTTGGCATAAATTTCATCAACCAGACATTCTTTCAGTTCTACGAGTCTATCGGACGATATATAACTTTTTCCGTGAATAAACGACGACAAAACGTACCTTTGCGCCGCAATAATAGGGTTGTTTACAGGCTCCGTTTCAGCCTGTTTAGGCATCCTTTCAATCGGTTTCTCCGAACTTTCATTATCGACAGCCCGCTCCAATACGACGGCAGAAGTCAAGCCGCTTTTTTTAGCGACCGTTTCGGCGTAAATTGCTCTTTCTACCTCGTCCAATTCGTTGAGCACTCCTATCGCCGCCCTCGCGTATTTTATCCTATCGTCCGCGTTGTTCAAATTGAAGTTTTCTTCTATCTGTTTCAATTTATAATCAATAAGTGGCAACGCCTCATCCAATAATTTCAAATACCCGTCTTTACCGAATTTCCTAACGTAATCGTCAGGGTCCATATTGTCGGTAAGGCAAACGACTTTAACGTCAAGCCCCTCTTTCTTCAATAAATCCAACCCTCGAATAGTCGCGTGCTGTCCGGCGCTGTCACCATCGTACGAAACGTATACCAAATCGGCGTATCTTTTGATTTCGCGACACTGTTCTACGGTAAGCGACGTTCCCATAGACGCAACGACGTTTTGTATGCCGGACTGGTATAAACTGATTACGTCCATATGTCCTTCTACCAAAATCATCGCGCGCAATCCGCTTTGACGGTACTTTTTGAAAAGATTAACTCCGAACAAGTTTTTTCTTTTGTTAAAAGCCAAAGTCGTAGAAGTATTTTTGTATTTTGCAAAATCGGGTTTCGCTTCCAAAACGCGTCCGGTAAACCCCAATACCTTTCCGTTCCCGCCGATAATGGGAATGATCACTCTACCCCCGAAAAAATCTACCGTGTTCCCTCGTTGGTTCACCGAAGCTACGCCCGCTTCGACCAACGACTTATCGTCATATCCTTTCGACCTTAAATATGCGGGAAGCGATGTAAAATCGGAAGAATACCCCATTCCGAAAATATTAACGGTTTTAGCCGAAAGTCCGCGAGCCGCAAAATACTCCCTCGCGGGTTGACCTACGTCCTTAAATAAATTGTCGTAATAAAAACGCGCCGTTTCTCTGTTTATATTGTAAATTTTTTCAAGTGATTCTTTTCTCGCCTTTTCTTTTGGGTCAAACGTCGGCTCCGGTACTTCAAGCCCCGCTCTCTTTGCCAAAATTTCTACGGCTTCTCCAAACGGAACGTTCTCGTAATCCATTACGAATTGAAAAATATTACCGTGTTTTCCGCAACCGTAACAACGGTAATACTGATAATCGCTTCTTATTTGAAACGACGGCGTTTTCTCATTGTGAAATGGGCAGCATGCCCAGTAGTCCCTACCCTTTCTTGAAACGGCAGTATATGACGATATTAAATCGACTATATCAATTTTACTCTTTACTTGTTCCAAAAAAGCATCGGGATAAAGCCCCATTCTCTAACACCTCTACGATATTATAATTCGACAATTATCGACTATTATCCTTAAAATTTTATTTTTGTCGAAAATCGCCTTATTATATCGACGGCGAAGAAAAGATTTAGGAAATATGCTTTTTCAAACCGGCGTAAACTCTGCTTAATTCAAGCATATATCTCACTTTGCCGCTTTCGTCAAGTTTTTTAAACTCGTCTTTATCGACTATCAATTTGTTTAACGGGTCGTATACGAATTCTTCGCTAGCCAAAATTTCTTCGATCTTTGCGCTCATATCTTCAAGTTGTCCTTTCGTAACCCTTTTGTTGTTAATATAGAACACGCCGAATTTGCCTTTTGCATACTGTTCGTATTCGTTGTTTATGAGTCTTCTCTTTGCTTGCATAATGTAGAGTTTCGCTTCACTGTATTGTCTTGCCATAATTTTTAGCTCCTTCGTGCTTTTTCTACATTGTAGCATTTATTATGGGCTTTGTGTGAACTTCGACAGTATAAGTCAAATTTCGATGTTTTTCGACAAAATTATTTAGTATACTAAATCGTTTATCTCGATAAATCACAATACAACGCATAAAAAAACGCTCGCTTGACAAATTATTTTTATTTACCGCAATTTTATATATTTCCGTTGACACGGGAATAAAAATAAAGTAATATATCATTAGCTTCGTTACAAGGGGGT
>CAYVEU010000083.1:2902-9434 GCA_964450015.1 uncultured Christensenella sp.
GTTGACACGGGAATAAAAATAAAGTAATATATCATTAGCTTCGTTACAAGGGGGTGAAATATCTATGGCAACCGTACACGTCAAAGAAAACGAATCGGTAGACAGCGCATTCCGTCGTTGGAAAAGAAAGTGCTCGACTGACGGCATCATCGGAGATCTTAAACGCCATGAGGTTTATGAAAAGCCCAGCGTAAGAAGAAAGAAGAAAGCCGAAAACGCAAGAAAGAGAAAGTTCTAAAAAAGCTACGCGCCCTATTAAGGGCGCGTATGTTTTTATTGTCCATAAAATACAGCCACTTCTTTTCCTATTAGCACATTCTTTCGGAAAGCTGTTCTCCGCCTACTATATGAATATGGATATGGTTGACCGATTGACAACCGTGCTCACCTTTATTCGTTATCAAACGATACCCCTTTGATAAACCAAGTTTGTCTGTCATTAAAGCTAACGACCGCAAACACCGAGCCAATAAATCCGCGTCACCCACAGCGAGTTCTCCTATGTTTGCATGATGCGTTTTCGGCAGTAACAAGAGATGAATCGCGGCTTGCGGATTTATATCCTTGATTATCACCATATCGTCATTCTCAAACACTTTCTCGGACGGAATTTCTCCCACAATGATTTTGCAAAACAAGCAATCGTCCATTTTCAATCCTCCTTTAAACCTTCCTTATATATTGATTTCGGCGTACAGCTGACGACGCCGCTTTTATTGCCGTTATCGGAAATAGTGCCGTTCGGCGTATAAATTTTTATGTAATATTGCGAATAACCGGAATTATAATCCCCGTCGCGTTCTTCCAAAAGAACGTCCTGTTTCTTTCCTATATTCCGTTTCAAATACTCTAAATGCAATTCTCTTTTTAAATTCAATAATTCGTCTCGTCTTGCCTTGACCGTATCCGTCGGTAGTTTCGACAACTTAAACGCCCTCGTACCTTCTCGCGGCGAATACGGGAAGACGTGCAAATCAGCAAACTTAACGTCGTTTATAAATCGAACTGTGTTGCAAAAGTTATCTTCGTCTTCCGTCGGATACCCGCAAATAATATCCGTGGCGACGTATGCGTTATCGTCATAACGTCTTATTAAATCTATTTTATCCGCATAAACAGCCGTCGTGTACCGCCTATTCATATCCTTTAACACTTTATCGTCACCGCTTTGTAGCGACAAATGGAAATGAGGACAAAAATTCTTAATAGAAAACAATGCGTCCAAAAGTTCCTCAGTAATACCTTCGGCATAAAAAGAACTCAGGCGCAGTCTACCCTCGTACCCTTTAAGTCTTTTAATGAGTTCCGTCAAATTAGTGCCGATATCGATGCCGTAACTCATAACGTTGATGCCCGTAAGTACTATTTCCGCGGTTTTATCCTTTAATATATCTATCTCTTTTAAAACCTCGTCCAACGCTCTGGAACGACTTCTTCCTCGCAAATACGGAATTATGCAATAGGAACAAAAACTGTTGCACCCGTCTTGAATTTTGACGTAAGCACGCGTTCTATCCGAAGTTTTAAGCGTAGCGTTTTCGTATATTAATGGCGTTTTTTCGATAGCGTAAGAAAAATTTTCATCCTCTAAACGTTCTATTATTTTATCTTTATACGCCGTCCCGCCGATGAAAACGACGTTATCCTTTTCAAATACCGAAAATTTGCGTTCCGACGCACAACCGCATACAAAAATTTTGGCGTTATTATTTAGCGCACGGCATCTAGCAACCGCTTGTCTCGATTTTCTCTCCGCTTCCGCCGTTACCGCGCAAGTATTCAAAATATAAACGTCGGCATAAATTAAATCTTCGGAAACTTCGTAGCCCAGCTCTCTAAGTTGCTGCGCCAAAACGTCGCTTTCATATTGATTGACTTTGCACCCAAGAGTAAAAACAACCGCCTGCATTACATTTCCCCGATAGCCTGTTCAACAAGCGCAAGCGCGGCGGTAACCGCCGTAGATACGCGTAAAATTCTCTTTCCGAGAGTAATCGGCTCTATTCCGCAATCGATTACCGACTCTATTTCCGCTTTGGAGAATCCACCCTCGCAACCGATAAAAACGGCGATTCCTTTGTCGCCGAACTCACAATCCGCAACTCTTTTTTTCTTAGCGTATTCGTAAAAAAACGCCACGTCACACTGTTTTGCCGTATCCAACGCTTTTTTGAACGAAATAAGTTCGCAAATTTCCGCTAATCTCGCCCTGCCGCATTGTTTGGAACTTTCCGAAATAATTTTATTCAAACGGTCGCTATTTATTTTGTCGACGTTACAATGGTCTGAAACAAACGGAACTATTTTGCTTACTCCCAGTTCTACCGCTTTCTGCACTACGGTATCCAAATCTTTGTTTGCACCTACGTAAAGCGTTATCGGCAATTTTGTTTCGGCGGTATTTTTTTCTCTGCCGTCTATCGTCGCGTATAAGACGCCGTCGCCTATATCTTTAACGGTACAATAATAATCATGCTCGCCGTCGCCACATATTATAAGCTTATAACCTATTTTATGGCGCGTAACTTTAACGGCGTGGTAATACTCCTCGTCCGTAAGCGTTGCCGTCTTTTCGGCATAGTTAATATTGTCGCTGAAAAACCGTTTTAAGTCCATAAAAATTCCAACGTGTCCCATTCGCCCATCGCGAGTTCTTTATTCAGAGTGAAACCGCTTGTGCAAAACGCGTCTATAACCTCTTTTTTCCTTTCGTGAATAATTCCCGAGCAAATGAGCTTTCCGCCCTTATTGACGTGTTTGCCAAGCCCCTGTGACAATCTGACCAAAATACCCGCCGTCAAATTGGCGAGCACTATATCCGCGCTCGTATCCCGTTCGTTGAGCAAATCCGCAAGTTTTATCTCGACAAGCTTATCTACGCCGTTTAATTTTGCGTTTTCATTGGCTGCCTTAACCGCCACGCTGTCTATGTCACACATGTAACAGCTTTTTGCTCCGCTTTTTATCGCGCCTATACCCAGTATTCCGCTACCTGTACCCACGTCGATTACCGACTTGTTTTCAAAGTCCGTTTCACTCATGAGCATAAGGCACATCTTCGTGCTTTCGTGTTCCCCTGTGCCGAACGCCATTCCGGGATCCATGAGGATTTTAATTCTGTTTTCGGCACTGTGATTTAACCATTTCGGCACGATGACGTACCTACCGGCATCAATCGGACGGTAATACTTTTTCCATGTTTCCAACCAAAGTTCGTCGTCTATTTCCGTAACGTTGATTTCGCCGTAAGGAACGTTTTCGTTATCTAAATATTCTACAAGTTCGGCTAATAAACGATCTTTTTCATCTACACTCGCATATCCGCTAACCTTAGCTATTCCGCTGTCGTTAAGCAAATTTTCGTCGATATAATCCCACATTTTATTGTTGGCAATTATATCTTTGACGTCGTTTACGTCTATAATCTTAACTCCGCCCGTACATCCTAAGGAAAAAAAGGCATCGGCTATAAGCTCGGTGCCTTCCGTGGTCGTGTTTACAGTAATTTCATACCATTTCATTAGTTTAAACCCTTTAACGTCTTTTCGAATTTTTCTACGTTTTCGTACTTTGCTTTCGCTAAAATTTCATTTAATTCTTTAAGTGCCGACCGCTGTTTAAGCGACAAATTTTTAGGTATATCGACAATGATTTTAACGAACATATCTCCGTATGCGTCTTTGCGCAGGTCCTTTACGCCCTTGCCTTTTATCCTCTTGACCGTTCCGCTTTGCGTACCTTCCGCTATTTCCAAATCAAACGTTTTTCCGTCAAGCATCGGAATTTTTACTGTTGCGCCTAAAATAGCCTGCGACACTGTTATGGGAACTTCAAAACGGATATTGACGCCTTCACGAATAAACAAAGGATGCTCTTGCACTTTGAATATAAGTATCAAGTTGCCGTTATTGCCCCTTCCTTTCGAGGCGCAACCCTCGCCACGCATCGTAAGCATTTGCCCATTATCTACGCCGGCAGGAATATTGACTTTAATAGTGCGTTGTCTTTTGACCCTGCCTTTACCGTTGCAATCTTTACATTTTTCGGTAATTATTTTACCGCTTCCGCCACATTCGTCACAAACTCTTTGAGATTGCATTACACCAAACGGAGTACGCTGATTAATCGTAACCGTACCGCTACCGTTGCACTTCGTACAAATCTTAATGGAAGACGAATCTTTTGCCCCGCTTCCGCCGCACGTCGGGCATTTTTCAATCCTGCTAAAAGTAATTTCCTTATCTTTGACGCCGAATACAGCTTCGCTAAACGTCAACGCCAAACCGTATTCTACATCGTCGCCGTCACGATCCGCGCGTCTTCCGCTCCTCGTGCCGCTACCTGTGAAAGCCGAAAAAATATTGCTGAAAAGGTCGTCGTAGCCTTCACCGCCGAACGGATTAAAGCCGTAACCGCCGCTTCCGCCCATAGTCGGTCCGTCCTCGCTTCCGTATTGATCGTATGCCGCTTTTTTCTGCGGGTCGCTCAATACGTCATAAGCGTGCTGAATCTCTTTAAACTTCGCTTCCGCTTCCTTTCTTTTGCTCTCCTCTGCCGTAGCGTATACGTCCGGATGATACTTTTTAGCCATATGACGATATGCGGACTTTATCTCGTCCGCACTCGCCTGTTTAGATACCCCGAGTATCTCATAGTAATCTTTGTTTGCCATAATCTATTTTATTATTTTATATCGTCGGGATTAATGTTTATCGACGAACCGTCGTCATCCATATCCATTCCCGCTCCCGTTGCGCCGCCGTTCGGATTTTCCGCCTGTGCCTGTTGATACAGCTTTGTAAAGATTGCGTTGGTTTCCTTGCTGAGTTCTTCGACAAGTTCCTTGATCTCCTCTACTGTTTGCGCTTTATCTAGCTTTTCTTTTGCCGTCTTATTGGCGTCTTCCAATGTCGCCTTATCCGTTTCGCTAAGTTTATCGCCTGATTCTCTCAACGTTTTATCTACCGTAAGAATTAACTGCTCAGCGTTATTTCTCATATCGATTAATTCTTTACGCTTCTTATCTTCCTCGGCGTATTTCTCAGCTTCCTTGACAGCCTTGTCGATATCGTCCTCGGTTAAATTGGTTGAAGCCGTAATCGTAATATTGTTTGTCTTGCCGGTTCCTTTGTCTAGAGCGGTAACGCTGACTATTCCGTTCGCGTCTATATCGAAAGTAACCTCTATTTGCGGTACGCCTCTCATTGCAGGCGGTATTCCGGTAAGCTCAAAGCGTCCCAACGTTTTGTTGTCAGCAGCCATTGCTCTTTCACCTTGAAGAACGTGAACGTCTACGCTGGTCTGGTTGTCGCTTGCTGTGCTGAAAATTTGGCTCTTTCTCGTAGGTATGGTGGTATTCCTGTCTATCAACTTAGTAAATACGCCGCCCATTGTTTCGATACCGAGCGACAACGGCGTAACGTCAAGCAATAACACGTCCTTTACGTCGCCCGCAAGCACGCCGCCTTGAATTGCCGCACCCAAAGCTACACATTCATCAGGATTAATTCCCTTATAAGGGTCTTTGCCGGTTATGCTCTTAACTGCGTCGAAAACAGCGGGAATACGAGTAGAGCCGCCAACCAAAACTACTTTGTCTATTTGAGATGCGCTCAATCCAGCGTCTTTTAAAGCCTGCGTCGTGGGCGCCATCGTCTTTTTTACAAGATACGATGTCATATCGTCGAATTTGGCTCTCGTCAAATCCATATCGATATGCAAAGGTCCGTTTGCACCAACCGTTATAAACGGCAAATTAATATTCGCTTTTTGAACGCCGCTAAGTTCTATTTTAGCGCGTTCCGCCGCTTCTTTTACTCTTTGCATCGCCATCTTGTCCTGCGATAAGTCTATACCCTCTGTTTTCTTAAACTCCGCGACTATCCAATTTATTATTTCGTTATCGAAATCGTCACCGCCGAGCCTCGTATCGCCGTTGGTTGCAAGCACTTGGAAAACTCCGTCGTCAAGTTCGAGAATAGATACGTCGAACGTACCGCCACCCAAATCGTAAATAAGTATCTTTTGCGCCTTGCCGTCCTTATCCAATCCGTAGCTCAAAGCCGCCGCCGTCGGCTCGTTTATTATACGCAAAACTTCCAAACCTGCTATTTTGCCCGCGTCCTTAGTCGCCTGTCTTTGACTGTCGGAGAAATAAGCCCGAACGGTTATTACCGCTTGCGTTACTTTTTCGCCCAAATAAGCCTCCGCGTCGGATTTAAGTTTGGCAAGTATCATAGCTGAAATTTCTTGCGGGGTATACGGCTTATCGTCTATTTTAACCTTGTGCGACGTTCCCATTTCTCTCTTAATACTGGATATCGTCTTGTCCGCATTGACTACCGCCTGACGCTTAGCGATTTGTCCTACCAAACGACTGCCGTCTTTCGCAAATCCGACTACCGACGGGGTTGTTCTAGCACCCTCAGCGTTGGGGATAACTACTGCTTCACCGCCTTCCATAACGGCTACGCAAGAGTTTGTTGTTCCTAAATCAATACCTATAATTTTAGTCATAATGAACTTCTCCTTT
>CAYVEU010000084.1:0-9384 GCA_964450015.1 uncultured Christensenella sp.
GTCACCGGAATTGCAAGCCACGAAAGGTTTGTGGTATATGCTTTCCGATGACAAGGAGTCTTATACGGTTGTCGGATTGGGAATGGCAGAGAGCCCTAACGTCGTAATAACCGACGAGCATAACGGTAAACCCGTAACGGCAATTATCGAGAAAGGCTTCCAACTAAATACGATAATAACCGGCGTTAAGATAATCGGGAACGTTCAACTTGGAGCTCGTGCGTTTGGGTCTTGCAGCAATTTGACAACCGCGGAGTTTGGTAAAGGGGTAACCGTTATAAGCGAAGGCGTAATGGTTAGCTGCGGAAACCTGACTGAAGTTACTATATCGGCGGACGTTACGAAGATAGAAACGTTGGCTTTCAGCGGTTGTTCTAAGCTACAAACTATTAATTATGCGGGTAGCGTAGAGCAATGGGAACTCATAGAGAAAGGCAACGTTTGGATAAACAACAAAATATATATCGTAAAGTGCACGGACGGCGAAATAGCGGCGGACGGAACCGTAACTAAAAATAATTGATGCTAGCAATATAAATCTAAGCGTACGTTAAAACACCGCGCAATTATTTGCGCGGTGTTTTTGTTAAAGCCTTGCTTTTAACGCCGTTTTAGGGTAAAATATAGAGTAAGATTTTACTTTGGAGGGCGTATGAGTTTAGCCGACAAAATTTTCATTGACAATATGACCGATATTATGGATAACGGTTTTTGGGATACGGAGCTTAACGTCCGTCCGGTTTGGGGTGACGACGGCGCGCCTGCGCATACCGTTAAAAAGTTCGGTATCGTCAATAGGTACGATTTACAAAAGGAGTTTCCCATTTTAACTATAAGAAAGTTGAATTTCCGCGCCGCGGTGGATGAAATTCTTTGGATATGGCAAAAGAAAAGCAATAACGTAAACGACTTAAACAGCCATATTTGGGATTCGTGGGCGGACGAAACGGGTTCCATAGGAAAAGCTTACGGCTATCAGCTTGCGCAAAAGCACCATTATAAAGAGGGTGATTTCGACCAAGTGGACAGAGTGTTGTTCGACTTGAAAAACAACCCGCAATCGCGCAGGATTTTAACTAACATTTATAACTTTGCAGATTTGCACGAAATGAACCTTTATCCTTGCGCGTACTCTATGACTTTTAACGTTTCGGGCGACACGCTTAACGGCATTTTAAATCAGCGCAGCAACGATATGCTCGTTGCCAACAACTGGAACGTCGTGCAATACGCCGTTTTACTCATGATGTTTGCGCAGGTTAGCGGACTTAAAGCCGGCGAGCTCGTTCACGTCATTGCCGACGCGCATATATACGACAGGCATATTCCGTACGTCAAAGAGGTTTTAAACAACCAAGTCTACGACGCGCCGAAGATTATTATGAACCCCGACGTAAAAGATTTCTATAAATTTACCGTAGACGACTTCGAACTCGCGGATTACAAAGCGACCGCGCTCGGCAAGCGTTTGCCCGTGGCGATATAAGGAGAAACAAATGAAAGCTATCGTTTGCGTGGACAAGAAATGGGGGATAGGGAAGAAGAACGATCTTCTTTTCCACCTTTCCGAAGATATGAAGTTCTTCCGTAAAACTACGACGGGTAAAGTCGTGGTTATGGGCAGTAACACTTTAAAGAGTTTTCCCAACGGCAATCCGCTCAAAAACAGGGTCAATATAGTTTTGTACCCCGACGGGGAGAAGCGCGAAGATTGTATCGTGTGCGACAGTTTAGAGGAGATTTTCGCTACGCTCAAAAACTATGATTCCGACGATATTTTCGTTATCGGCGGCGCGATGTTCTATCATACGATGTTGCCGTACTGCGATACCGTTTCGGTAACGCGAGTGGACGCGGACGGGCAGGCGGAAGTGTTTTTCGACAACTTGGACGAACTCGGTTGGGAGTGTGTAAGCGTAAGCGAACCTATTGAAGACAACGGATACGCTATCCGTTTTTGCGAATATAAAAATAACGGTGTAAGACGATTTTAGGAGGCAATAATGAATAAAATTTCAATGAAAACGCCCATAGTGGAGATTGACGGCGACGAGATGACGAGGATACTTTGGAAGAAGATAAAAGATATTCTCATTTTACCGTACGTCGATTTAAAGACGGAATATTACGACTTGGGATTGGAAAACCGCGAAAGGACGAAAGACCAAATAACGCGCGACAGCGCGGAAGCGATAAAAAAATACGGCGTGGGCGTAAAATGCGCGACGATAACGCCCAACGCGCAGAGAATGACGGAATACAACTTGACCACTATGTGGAAAAGCCCGAACGGGACCATAAGGTCGGCGTTGGACGGCACCGTGTTCCGCGCACCTATTTTAGTAAAGGGAATGAAGAAGCTCGTGCCCGGTTGGACGGAGCCTATTATTATCGCGCGTCACGCGTACGGCGACGTTTACAGCGGCGTGGAAGCGGCGGTTCCCGAGGGCGGAAAAGCCGAACTCGTGCTGCCGAACGGCGAACGCAAAGTCATTTTCGATTTTAAGGGCGCGGGTATAGTTCAAACAATGCACAATACCGACAAGAGCATAAAGAGCTTTGCGAGAAGCTGTATGAACTACGCTTTGGACGTCAAGCGCGATTTGTGGTTCTCGACCAAAGACACGATAAGCAAAATTTACGACCACCGTTTCAAGGACGTTTTCAACGAGATATACGAAACGGAGTATAAGGAAAAATTCGAACAAGCGGGGATAGAGTATTTCTATACGCTTATAGACGACGCAGTCGCCCGCGTTATAAAGTCGCACGGCGGTATGATTTGGGCGTGCAAAAACTACGACGGCGACGTCATGAGCGATATGGTAGCTACTGCGTTCGGGTCGCTGGCGATGATGACGTCCGTTCTCGTTTCGCCCGACGGAAAATACGAGTACGAAGCGGCGCACGGGACGGTTACGCGCCATTACTACAAGCATTTGAAAGGCGAGGAGACTTCGACCAACTCCATGGCGACGATTTTCGCGTGGACGGGAGCGCTCAGAAAGCGCGCGCAGTTGGACGGACTGATTGAACTGGAAGCCTTTGCCGACAGGCTGGAAAAAGCCTCGATTGCCACTATCGAAAGCGGAATAATGACCAAGGATTTAGTCGGAATTTTCGAAGGCGAAGCCAAGGCAGTCAACAGCGAAGAATTTTTGAGAGCGATTGCCGAGAGAATGTAATGGATAAAATTACCGCGATAAACGTCGGGTATTTGGATACCGATTGCTATATAATTACCGACGGTACAGTAGGTATAGTCGTAGACCCCGGCGGAGATTACGATAAGATTGCCGCAAAACTATTCGAAGCCGGCGTAAAAGCCGACGCGGTTTTGCTTACGCACGGGCATTTCGACCATATTTTGGCGTTGCCGAGGTTGAAAACCAACGGCGCAGCGGTGTACGTTCACGAAGCCGACGAAAGGATGCTTAGAAACGAGGATAACCTTGCCGACGTCATGGGCTTGCCGCCGATAGAGACGGTACGTCCCGACGTTATATTGCGCGGCGACGAAGATTTTTATATCGGCTCGTTCAATATAAAAGTTATACATACGCCCGGTCACACCAAGGGCAGTTGCTGTTTTGACGTGGACGGCAAATACCTGTTTTCGGGCGATACGCTGTTTTGCGGAAGCTACGGGCGCACCGATTTCCCGAGCGGGTCGACGACCGAACTTGTCGGTTCGATAAAAAAACTATTTTCCATAGAGGGCGATAGAATCGTTTATCCGGGGCACGGAGAGAGCACTACGCTAAGTTACGAAAGGGAATACAATCCGATATCGGTGTATCTATGAAAATCCGCCTTGTTTGTCCGCTCAACGACTACTTAAACGACGTGCAGGAAGTGCCCAGAGCTTTTGCGCCCGCGCTGGAAATAACTCAGGACGCGGAGCATTTTTTAGAGTGGAAGCGCGACTATTCCGACGGAAAATTTACTGTGGAAATTACCTCGGATATTTTCGGAAACGCAAAAAAAGAGCTTGTTATCGACGACGGCGACTCGTCGAAATTTAAGAAACTAACCAAGCGTTTCGTCAAAAATTTTCTCTATGATTTTCTGTCCGAAAACTTAAAAATCACCTTGCCTTACGGCAGTCTTACCGGTGTTCGTCCGACCAAACTTTACTACGAACTTATGACGGGAAACGACCCGATAGGGTTATTGAAAAGCGATTTTAGGGTATCCGAAACCAAAGCAAAGCTGATAAAAGAGTGCGTGGACAACCAAAGAGGGATTATCAACGAATCGGACGACGACGCGGCGATATTTTTAAACGTGCCGTTTTGTCCGACGAGATGCAGTTACTGCTCGTTTATAAGTACGGAAATAGGCAGGGTGAGAAAAGAACTTCCGCTTTATATAGACGGAATGGAAAGGGAGTTAAACGCGGCATTGGAAGCGATTGTCAGCGCAGGGAAAACCGTGACGTCGATATACGTAGGAGGCGGAACGCCCGTATCAATCGGAGCGGAATTTTTGGATAGGCTGCTCCGTCCGTTAAAGGACTTGAACGTGGAATTTACGGTGGAAGCCGGACGACCCGACGTCATAACTTCCGAGGTGGTCGAGGTCATGAAAAATAACAACGTTACCCGCGTTTCCGTCAATCCGCAGACTTTCAAGCAAAGCACTTTGGCTCTTATAGGACGAAAACACACCGTCGAGGATATTTACCGCGCGTACGGGCTCGTTTCCGATTTTTCCGTCAATATGGATTTGATAGCGGGGTTGCCGGACGAAAGCGAAGAGGATTTTGAAGACAGTCTCAAAAAAACCTTAGAGCTTGCGCCCGACAATATTACCGTTCATTCGCTGAGTTTAAAACGCGGTTCGGTCATGACGAGCGAAGGCGCGGTCAAGAGAGCGGACGGGCAAATCGGCGGAATGACGGATTATGCGCGTACTGTACTCGCGGAAAACGGCTATGCGCCGTATTACATGTACAGGCAAAAAAACACGGCGGACAATTTGGAAAACGTCGGGTACGCGAAGTGCGGCAAACAGTGCAAGTACAATATCGATATGATGGAAGAGAGCATTACCGTCGTAGGTATAGGCGCCGGAGCTATCAGTAAGAAAAAGGACGGGACTTTGCTGGAAAGACTGGCAAACCCGAAAGGTTTTAGGGAATACGTCGATAGGAACCTAGAGATTGTCGGCAAAAAAGCCGTATTTTTTGAAAAATAAAGCGTATTGCGTAAATTTTAAAGTTAAGAGCGCAGGGTGGAATTTCCTAATTTTTTGTATTCGTAAGTTGCGATTTAGTATTGATTTATCTCTATACTTATGTTATATTATTATATATATAAAAATATAACTCGGTATTTACCGTAGGAGTAGCGATGCGAAAACATACTTTGGCGATTTTGATTATTATGGTTGTGGTTGCGTGCTTATTCACAGCGTGTCTGCCCAAAGACGATGAGGAAATAGACTTAATTCCGTACGTCGTCGGTATCGAGGTAGACGAGGGAACGGTACCGCAAGAGGTCATACAGGGTAGATTCGACGCTACCGTTTTAAGACTTGTGGCGACTTACAGCGACGGCGAAGTTAAGACGGTTGCCGTTACGGAAAATATGATAGACGTCACCGCGCGTTCCAACCTCAACAAAGTGGGCGCTCACAGGATAAAAGTTATATACGAAAATTGCCAAGCGTTTTTCAATATCACCGTTATCGAACAGCCGAAAGAGTATTTTACGCTTACGGTAAAGGGCGGCTTTCCGACGAAGATAAAATTGCCTAATGCCGATTTATACGAGGACGTCAACTACGCAGAGGCGGATAACGGCGTGTTTACGGGAGTTTACGAGAGCGGAACGGAAGTTACCGTTCAATGGACGGCGGTCAGCGGATATACGTTTGAAAAGTGGACGGACAACGGCGTTGCCGTAGACCAAATGTCTTTGACGACCGTCGTTATGAATACAAACCACAACTACGTCGCGCAAAGCGTGCCCGTAGTCTATACCGTAAGCTTTACGACAAATTGCAGCGGCGCAGTTATTGCTCCGATTACGACGAGCGTACTGAACGCCGGCGCGATAGCTACGCCGATAAGAGAGGATTACGTTTTCGACGGCTGGACGGCGGTAGAGGTTATCGGCGAGGATGCGGAAGACGCGCAGGTAGAAAAGATAACTTTCCCGTACACCGTCACGAGAAATACCGTTTTATACGGGACGTGGCGCAGGCTCGGGTTGGAATTCGACGACGAATACCACGACGAAAAGACGGGACTCAACGGCTGTAAGGTGCTCGATTACGTAAGAAACGACAAAGAAGTCGTTATTCCCGAAACGTACAAAGGCAAGACCGTTTTGGCGATAGACAAGGACGCGTTCAGAAATGCGACCGCGTTGGAAAAGCTGTCCATTCCGTCGGGAGTGGTTACTATCGACGAGGGCTTTATGAGAAATTGCGCTCGTTTGAAAGAGATTACGGTAAACAACAATTTATCGTATATGGCAAAAGACGGCGTATTGTATAATATTTGGGGCGACGAATTGATTGCGTACCCCGCAGGCAAACTCAACGCCGTGTATTACGCCGAGAGCGTAAAGCACGTCGCCGACTATGCGTTCTACAACGCGGTGGTGGGCGCGGTTACGCTTTACTCGGGCTTGACGACGGTGGGTGATTACGCGTTTGACAGCGTGCATATTCAGTACGTCGATTTTTCCGAAGTCGTGCCGACCGAGGTTGGGTTCGGTATAGGCGAAAACGTCTTCAACGACGGCTTGGGAAATATAGTCGTGTCGTCGGCGTACGTTTCCGCATTCGAAAGGTTCGAGACTATGAAAGACAACGCGGATAAATTTACGACTACCAACGGCGACTTGCCCACGGTGGAGATAAACCGCGAAAAGACTTTGATTTATAAAGATATTTACAATGCAAATTCCGACTATTTGGGTATGACCAAAGAGATTATCGGCGCGGACCGCAGCCTTACCGCAATAGATTTGCCGATAAATTTGAGCAACATTCCGTTGAGTTCCGTAGGCACGAGGGCGTTTAACGGCTGTATTTATCTCGAAAAAGTGAATATTCCGGGCGAGAGCCGTTTGGAGCGTATCGAAGAGGGCGCGTTCGACGGGACGCCGTATCTTGCGAATTTGAAGAACGCGACGATAACCGCAAATAGAATTTTGTACAGATACTACGGCAACGACGAGAGTTATACCTTGGAGAGGGATATTACCCGCATTGCGGAAAATGCGTTCCGCGGCAACGATAAATTGAAGTACGTAACGCTCAACAGCGCGCTTACGTACATCGGCGCGTACGCTTTCGAAGGGTGCGAGGCTTTGATAGGCAGCGACAGCGGTTTGAGGCTTACGCCCAACGTAACAACGATAGGGGCTTATGCCTTTGCTTCGTCGGGTATAAAAACGTTTTCGGCGGCAAGTTGCGACGCGTTGACGGTTGTCGGCGCGGGCGCGTTCGACGGTTGCTATTATCTGACTACGGTAAATTTGGGCAAAAACGTCAACGAGATTGCCGAGGACGCGTTTGTAAATTGCCCGTCCGTTACCGCGTTTTCGGTAGAGAATAATACGAATTTCGCAACTTACGGCGGAATTCTGTACCGTGGAGCGGCAGGCGAGGCGGTGTCGTTGGTAGCTTATCCGGCCGGTAAATTAACTGACGAATTCGATCCGTCCAAACCCGATGGGGAAACGGTTTTGAACGTCGTAGCCATAGAAAACTACGCGTTTTATCAAAGCAATATCGCGTCCGTAATTATCCCTGCGAGCGTAGCGGCTATCGGCAACAAGGCGTTCGGCGTGCCCGGACTTGTGAGCGTTTGCTTCGAGGCGCTGGGAAGCGGTATTCTATACAGGGATTTGTTTATCGACGGCGACGACGGGTTCGCCAAATACGAGCCCGAGTTTATTACGGTAAAAGGTTCGCTTGACAATTTGGATACGTTCTTCAACAGCAACGACATCAAAGAGGCGAAATTCCGTTCGCCCGACAGCGTTACGACGAGATATTCGACGGAAGACGGAATGATTATAAGGATAGACGGCGGAGTCGCAACGGTTATTCGTGCGGACAGAACTGCGGAGAGTTTGACGATACCCACTTCCGTGAACGGCGTGGAAGTAACTGTAATAGCGCCGTATGCGTTTATGGGACATTATCTTACCGAGCTTAAACTGAGCTCGGGGATATCGGACATAAAGGACAAAGCGGCTACGTTTGCCGAAAATCTTATAAAATTGCATACGGTCAGCGGCGCGACTCCCGAAGCGAGCGCGGCAAGCTTCTCCGAGCGGTACAATAACGGAATGTTCGTATACGTAATCGGCAATCAAAAAGAGTATTACGAGAAGAACTGGAAGCTTTCGGAAAAGTATATTATCGATCAAGAGGAAGGCAAGCCGAAAGCGGAGTTCGTTTACGTTGCGGGAGAGGAAGGCAACGAGAGTTACGAGCCTATTTACTGCGACGAGATAAATGCGGACAACAAGCCCAAAGTACCCGAGAGAACCGGGTACACGTTCGTCGGCTGGCGTGACGACAACGGCAATATACATGATTTTGCCGACGGTTACGAAATGCCGTACAACGTAGTATTTACCTGCGTATGGGAACCGAAGGAATACATGATAATTTTTGAGGTCGGCGAGTTTGCGGTTATGGACAGCTACACTACGACGGTGCGGTTCGAAGAGGAGTACACTTTCGAAACGCCGCGTTATAAGGACAACAGCTCGGAGCTTGTAGGCTGGTACTATAAGGACGGCAAAAACGAAATCGATATAGCGGCGCCCAAAGGCGTGTGGGACTACTACGTTACCGAGAGCGTTATAAAACTTTTGCCCAGGTGGAAAGAGGTAGAGTTTAAAATCATTTACGAAGAGAAAGAGGGTATGACGGTTGCGTCCGAATACACGATGGTAAAATACGGACAGTCCTACAATTTGGAAGTGCCGGTTATGGACGGATACGAATTTTTGGGCTGGTCTCTCAAAGAAAACGACGCAAGCGGGTTAATAACCGACGAGACCGGCAAAAATATACATTCGTGGAGCAAGAACGACGTTCGCGAAGTTACCGTTTACGCGTTGTGGAACGCCGTTTCGGGTATCGAAGTCAAACTTTGGCTTGACGACGGCGTAAGCTACAATTTTAACGCGAACGGTTTGCCGATAACCGTTACTTACGGCGAAGACTTCGAATTTCCGTATAACGCAAATACGATGGACGAAGCTTGGGCGGGCAGGCGCGATGAATTTTGCGGTTGGATAGAGAGGACCGAGCAAAGAAGATACACCGACGAAAACGGCGTCGGGTTGTTTAAGTGGGAAAACAGCGGTACGGTAAATTTGTACGCGCAATGGCCGGAGGAAATTTCTT
>CAYVEU010000085.1:0-2634 GCA_964450015.1 uncultured Christensenella sp.
ACGGGGGAAATGCAGTCGGCGTATTGATACGAATTCAAATTTTTCCATCTTTTACCCGCCTTGATGCCGAAAAAGCTCTCGCCCGTCTTTTTTGCAATGCCGAACGGCTCTTTCATTTTTATCATTTTGACTACGTCGTAAACGCCGCACAAACCGACGAAAGCGGCGATATTTACGCTTAATTCAGGCATATCGAGCCGTTCTTGCAGCTTTTGCGAACAGTAAAGCGCGGTCAGATACGCCGCCGTATATCCGCCCGAGCTGTCTCCGCCGACTACGATTTTGTTTAAATCGAGAGAATACACTTCTCCGAGCTTCTTTGCAAAATTCAACGCGTTTATTCCGTCCTCGATACACGCGGGAAACGGATACTTGGGCGCTAGCCTATAATCGACGTTAATAACGAAATATCCGCAGTCCGCTATAATCTCGGAAATACTGCAACGATACTTTTTGCCGCCCTTTATGAACCCACCGCCGTGAAAATAGAAAAACACGGGCTTTTCCGTAACGTCGTCGTTTTTATAGTATAAATCAACCTTTTGTACGGGTAATTCGCCGTACGCAACGTCGGGGACCTTGACTATCCCGTCTAATTTGACGGTATTTTGCAAAGGCTTACCGAATATATCGATAAGCGTAAATAAGAATTCCGCTCTGTTCATTTCCTATCTTTTTCAAGTCCTTGCTTCGTCGGTTCGCCTTAGAATAAATCGATTACGGCCCCCAACAGACAATATACCTTTACGTTTTTCGTGCCTTGCGCCCAGCCTGCGGCGCGCGTAATTTGCGTTTTCCACTGCATATCCGTGCCGGCGTAATTGATTCTCGTCAATTTTTTATCGTTATAGAACGCATGATAATCTATTTTTCTCAAGCTTGCGCCAAATGACACGGTCAGCAAATTCGTACAGCCCTCAAATGCGGATTCGCCTATTTCGACTATTCCGCCGCAGCCCTCCACAGTCGTAATGCGCGAGCAACCCTGAAACGCCGACTTTTCGATTTTCTTTACGCTGTCGGGGATATTCAGAGTTGTCATTTTGCACATATAAAACACGCTTTCGCCTATTTCCTCTATACCCCTTTTCAACGTTAATTCCTCTATAAAGCCGTACGCAAACGCCTCGTCGTCTATGCGCTTAACGCCGCTCCCTACGGTGACTTTTACCAAAGCCTTGCAATTCCAAAACGCCCTTTTGCCTAAGATTTTCACTTTGTCGTGGATTACTATCTCGGTTATTCCGTCGCAGTTCTCGAACGCCCCGTCCCCGATTTCTTCCAAGCTTGAAGGCAAGGTAATTGCCGTCAACGCGTCGCAATTTTTAAACGCGTTCGCGCCGATTTTGACGATTTTATTGCCACAAACAAGCTCGGAAAGGTTAACGCAATTTTCAAACGTACCTTCGGGTATCTCGGTGACGGTACTTACTATCGTTACGCTTTTTAATGCGGTATTGGCTTCGGTTCCGTCCCCTGTCTTGAACGAACCGACGATTTCCGTACCGCTGTTTATAACGACTTTTTCCACGGTTTTCGGCAAAACGTTGACGCAGCTTGCGGGAATTTTCGCCTCGATAACCGTCGTTCCGCCGAATACGGTAGCCGCCACGGATTCGATTTTCGAGTGGATTTCCACCCTTGAAATTTCCGTACAGCTTTCGAATGCGCCGCTCCTTATATGCTTTATATTGGACGGAATACGCAATTCTTCAATGGCGCTCGCATAGTTATAAGCTTGCGAGCCTATCTCGGTAACACTGCTGTCGGTCGGTATAATGCCGAACTTGTTGCCCCTAACTACGGTATTCCCTTTGATAAGACAGTTATCACTACTGCGGAATACGTTATTTTGAGAAGAAACGGTTATTTCTTCCAAATAAGTCGACGAATAGAAAACCAACGAACCTATTTCGGCAAGTCCCGTGCCTATTTCCAGCGTTCGCATCGTGGTATCCCTGAAACTGTTCGCAACGATTGTTTTTACGCTGTCGGGGATGACCAAGCGGTCGATATTTGCATGCCAAAAATTGCCGGAATCGATATACTCCAACGTGTCGGGAAGTCTAATGCTCCTAAGCCACAAGCAAGTACCGCCCGAAGTGCTGAAAACGTCTTTATTTATTCTCGTCACGGGATGAACGCCGTTTATTCCGTCGTCGTAATAGTCGGGTATAACGACCGTGGTCGGATACCCGCCGGTTCTGTTTACCCCCGAAACCGAATAGCTTTGTTTATCTGCGTTTATCGTAAACTCAAGCTCCTTCGTGTACTCTGGCAATTCATAATCGCATACCGAACAAATGCCGTCGTTAAACGCGTGGGCTTGGTCTTCCGTGCCGCCGCAAACCTCGCATACGTGTTGGTGATACAGCATATCCAAGCCGTGCCAATTCCCGTAGGTATGAATACCCGTAGGCTTAACGTCGTCCAGTTCGTCTATACCGCCGCAAGATAAGCAAACTCTTTGGCGCGTGCCGTACTCGGTGCAGGTCGGTTGCTCTACGACCGTCCAACTGCCATAGGCATGAAATATTTTCGGAATGGCTCTTTCTAACTCGTCCTCGCACACCGAACAAACGCGTATCTCGCGCCCCTCTTCGGTACAACTCGCCGGTCTATCCACCGTCCAAG
>CAYVEU010000085.1:2734-9355 GCA_964450015.1 uncultured Christensenella sp.
CTTGTAGTTTTCCTCGTCGTAATCGTGGAAAAGCGATTTTTCCACCGTAACGGGGAACCCTTCTTTACAATAATAACACTCCTTGAGCGCAACGCCCCCTTCAATGCAGGTCGGTTTCTTTTCGTACCCGATTATCTTATCCGACAATAAATGGTTGTCGGGGTCTACGGGGATAGCGGCTTCTTCTTTAAGGTTACACCACTTGCAGAACCGCTCTTTCTTGCCCTCGTATCCGCAAAAAGAGACGTATTTTACCGACCATTCGCCGTAAACGTGGTCGACCTTGGGCGTTTTCTCCAAATAAGACTTTCCGCAAACCGTGCAAATATGCTTATCCTCTCCGCCCGACTTGCAGGTCGCCTCGTTGAATACCTCTACTTTATCGTAGTGATGCTCGCCGGTTGCCGGCGCAATCTTGGTTTCCTCCGCGCCGCACTCGGAACACAACCGCATATCTTGCCCGTTTGCAACACACGTCGGCGGAGTCTTAATCGTCCATTCGCCGAAAGAATGTGCCTTTTTATCCAACCTAATATCTGTCGTATAACCGCAGCCGGCGCAAACACGGCTTTCTTTTCCGTATTCGGCGCACGTGGACTCGGAAACTACCGTCCAGTCGCCAAGCTGCCTCTTGCCGCACTCGGGGCAAATACCAGCTTGCGGTTCTTGCTCCCCTTTATCCGTTCCGCCAAGCAAACCGCACGACGAAAAGGCAAGCAAAAAACTTGCCGACAAAACGAGTAAAACCAGCTTTAAAATCTTTTTTCTCACTCTCTTTTCCCCTAACGCCTCTAAATTAGCGGTTGACCTTTTGCACGTCACCGTCTTTATAGAATTCGGATATATACTCCCGTATATCTTTCATTTTACCGAGATACGGTCCGCGCTTTTCCATTTTCGACGAAACCGTCGCGGTCGCAATAAGCAAACTCTCGTCTGTCGAATAATCCAAGCGCGCCGCTAAATACGCCGCAAAAGTCGTATCCCCTCTTCCGCTTCTTCCCACCAAACTGCGCGCCTTTATGGGGCAGGTAAACATGTCTTTTCCGTCGTAGGCAAGAACTTCCGTGTTATGGGTAATTACTACTTCCTTTGCTCCCCACTCGTAAAGCATCTTCGCAGCAACGTACCTGTCGGATTGCCCCGTCAAAATTTCCGCTTCCGCCGCGTCGGTTTTGAGATAATATATATAAGGTAAGATTTCCTTCTTCTCCGCCCAGTCGGCAAAGTACATGGTAGTACCCGCGCCGTTTGCGCATCTTAATAACCCTTGTACGTCAACCGCCACCTTGCCGCGTTTTGAAAGCGCTTTGATAAGTTCCCCGTCGAAGTCGCCTTTGATAAGACCTGCCAAGTGATAAATTTTGCAATCGGTATCGGGTATATCGTCGATAGTAAACCCTTCGGCTTGGGAAAGGCAGGTGCACTCTCTCTTTTCCTTGTCCTCGGTAAAGTATTTGTTTCTTATCGACGTGCTGTGCTCGCACGGAATAAAGATTATATCTTCTTCGGGGATAGCGAGAGCTTTGAGGCGCTCAACGTCGTTCGGGTTCAATTTCGTAACCGCGCCGACCCGTTTGCCGACGGCGTATGACGCTGCGGACGAATACAAAACCGCTCCGCCCAGTTCCACTATTAAATTATCGTGGCAGTCGATATTGTTATCCAAAGATATGTGTCCTATGGTAAGTACGTCGTAATTTTTCATATTAACCTCTTTAATTTATTTTCGTTATTTTTATTTTGCCGCATTTCCGTTTTACCGCGCAAAGCGCCCGTTAATGCTGTGCCCTCTTTAGGTTCGGGTGCCGAAGTAATGGGTGATTTTTTTCGAAACCGAACCGTCGGCGTACTGAAGTACGGTAGGTGAAGGCTTCGAGAAAGCGGCAAAATTCTTATTTCATATCCGACATTTTTACCGAAAACACTTGTTTTAGATAAAAAATTTAATTCATTTTGCCGCGTAAAGCGCCCGTTAATGCGGTGCCCTTGGTCTCTTAACCGGACGGTTTAAAAGTTTTAAAGTGACGTCCGGCATATTGCTCGTCATATTGACGATTGCTGGATAGTTCAATAGCCTAACTTGCGCTACTTCGTCGTCTACCGTAAAAGTTGATATTTTCAAATCGGCTTGGGCGCACCGGTGCAGAAAATCGTCGGTAAGGAATTTGTAATTAAAGTTGATTCCCTTTACGTTTTTCGCCCCGCAACGCTCTATCCGCGCCTTTATAAGCCCCACGTTCGCCCCTATCGGCTTTAACTTGAAAAAGCTCTTGTTTAGGTATATATCGCCGCAGGTGTCGTTAAGCTCGTATTCCTTTACGCTTCCCGTAAACAAAATCTGCTTTTCCACGCCCATTTCCTTTGCAAGGTCGGTTACTCTTTTTACCAGCCCGCCTTGCTTAACGTCGCAGTTTACCATAAACTTGTGTTCCTTGATAAATTCAAACACAAACCTTAGGGTAAGACAGCTTCTCTTCGGAAACAGTCTGGGCAAATGCGAGATATACAGCAAATCGCCGCAAGCCCAAACGTCAACCTCTATAACGTCTACTAAGTAGTCCTTAATAGTTTCGAAATATCTTTTCGTATTGCGCCCCGTGCCGAACGAGCCGCCGTGAGACGTAACAAGCATCGCGCTTCCCTCCTTAAATTATATTCTGTACGTTCTGCCTTCCTCGGCTATCTCGATATTCTCGTATCCCGCCAAAACCTCGTCGGGCGAATAGTCGGGCGCCAAATGCGTTGCGATAACGCGCGCGCCCGTCTTAGCTTGAATATCGATAGCCTTATCCGCCGGCATATGCCCGCCGATAAAGTGCGTAGGCTTAGAACAGTCCGCCAAAATAACGTCGCATTCTCTTCCCGCCGCTACAACCAAATCCGCGTTTGACGTATCTCCCGTGTATAAAAGCTTCCCGCTGCCTGTAAAGCGTATAGCATAGTCGGTTACGGGATGTTGCATGCGGAAAAATTCCAACTTAACGCCCCTTATTTCCACAACCGTATTTTCGTCGATATTGACAATCTCAAAAAGCGGATGATTGAAAAGTGTTTTGTACCACTCGCTGTCTTCATAATGCGTATATACCTTTACGGGGTGCTCAATCTCCTCCAAGAGATACCTAAACGGCAGCAAATCCGACGTATGGTCGTAATGCAAGTGCGAAATGAATATACCGTCCAATTGCTTTACGTCTACCGTATTTATCAAGCGAGATAAAACGCCGCTACCCATATCGCAGAGCATTTTAAAATCGCCGTCGCAAACGAGATAACCGCTCGCCGCGCCCACACCTGCCTTTCCGTACGGTCCGTATTTTCCCAAAACTGTCAGTTCCATATTATATATTTGTCCTTTAATAGTTGTTTTTTATATTAGAGAATTGCGCTCTTGGCGCAAGCCTTTCCGGCAGAGAATTATCCTGTTAGGATAAGCCCTGCGGGCAGTTAAGGATAATTAAAGAAAAAACGACTGTTATTACCTCTATTATCCTTACTTCTTCACTTTTCACTTCTATTTATCATTTCCTCCCCACTATGGGTCGTTGCAACGCAACGATTCTCTCCCGCTATGCGGGGCGCACCTTTTAGGGGCGATTCTCTCTTCTCTGCCCGCAGGGCGTGCCGCCTACGGCGGTAATTCTCTATAAAGCACATCAATCCGGCTGAGCGCCGTTTGGTGCGCAGTCGCGCGTCAGACGGACAACTGTCGGCGACTCCCGACGGGCGCGTACTGAGTCGTACGTAACCGAGGGACGGAGACGAACGTAGTCCGTATCACGCGATGAATGTGCGCCAAACTAATGGCGCCAGAGTCCGCGAATATACTTCGGCTCTAATTCGGGTATAACGTTGTTTTTCAGTATATTAAGCATAAGGATACTGCGTACCTTCATATAATCTTCGGTCATGAAATCCCCGCTTATTATGTTTGCCTGTTCCAAATACGAGGGGTTGTTTGCGATACTTTCTATGAGTTTATTGAAAACTCCGCGCAGCTTTCTGTCCAAAGTTCTCGGATACGACATCCCTATCGGCGTACCCACGTTAGGAGTTTGCTGCGTTTGGAACCAGTACAGTCCGTCGGCTTTGTACTCGTCGAAAAACTTCATAGTTTCGCGGACGAAGTCGTTTGCTTTGAGTCCGTTTACCATTTTATCCCACGGAAGCAAGGTCGGACATTTCACGCTGCAAGCGTAATCGGCGTTGTAATTTATCAAAAGATACTTCTTCCCCGACCGCCTTATATCGCCCATCGTCACCTTCGTTATATCCGTAAAGTCGGTAAACGCGTATTTTTCGGGCTGTATATATTCCTTTAAGAGTGCGTCCACCTCTTTGGGGTCGGCGTGGTATCTCAAAACCCACGACCCGATAACCTTCTGCGGTTGGTACTCCCTTAGGTCGATTATCATAAATTCCGATTCCGTTTCCTCGATAATCTTTTTAAAGCTTTCGAGCGCTTCGGTAAAAGGGTGTCCCTTGGTAATGCCGTGCGCAAGCAAAAGCTTGCCTTTTACGGTGTCTATCCTCATGCAAAAATGCCTTATCCCGTAACGGAACTGCGTATAGATATCCCCGTCTTGACAGCACGAAATCTTGTTCATTCCGTAACTTCCCGCATTGTGCGCGCTCGGAATAATCAAGCTCGTTATCGGCACTTCGTCTTTAATATATTTCATCCATTCTCTGTAAATCATAAATTCTCCCTCTTTCGACCTCTATTTGTCTATATATTGGACTTTAACTGATAAACTGATAATAAGTAATTACTATATAATAATACAACCGATATTTGGCGTTGTCAATGCCCCTTTTAAGCTTCGCCGGACCAATTGTTGCACGGGATTTCCCCGAAGTCGCTACGCTTTGTACGGATAAAATCTTTTTTCCGTGCAAGTCCGACTCACAAGGAAGAAAGACAGTCCGTCTTTCTTGTCTTAAGGGAAAAATAAAGTTTTTCATAATGCTTAGCTTTTGGGGCTCACGCACCCAAACCCCGCGCGGGCAAAAAGCGAAAAGCGCGGTTTCCGCTTTTTGGAAAGCATATTACACCTGTTAATTTTCAACTGCCGAAAGCCATAATTTTACAGATGCCAAACTACATATTGCATAAATGCATAAAAATATGCATAAAAATAAATATTATGCAATGTAAACGAAAAATTATTCAAAATATTTTTTAAATATGCATTAAAACGCTTTACATATTCATTTTAAAGGTATATAATCGTGCTATCAAATTTAAAAAAGGAAGACACCGAAAATGAAAAGCAAAAAACTATTACTCTTAGTCCTCGCACTTGCGTTGACGGTTTGCATGGTTATGACTGCGGTTGCTTGCGGCGATACTACCAGGGGCACCAACAACGTCGACAATACGGCAAACGGCACCGTCGCAACCAATATCGCGACCCTTGACGACGTTAAGGACGTACTCAACATAATTGATGACAAATTGCAATCTCAAGCAGCTGATACTGCTGAAATCAATGCAATGCTTTCGGCAGTTAAGACGAAACTTGACGCTAGTGAGACCGATGCAAATCTCCTCGCTTACTACAACGAGCTCTGCGCTAAGCTTCAAGAACTCAACGGAATACTCAATCCGGAAGTTGAACTCTTCGAATACAGCGACGAGTGCTACGAGAAGATTAAGTATATCGACAATGCTATCCCCGACCGTGACTGCATAAACGGTAAAGACTTCAAAATTGCTCAAAAGTGGATAGAGTGGACTGCTTTGCAAGCTGGATATACCAAAGACGATATTTCTTATCAAGACGTAACCTTCTCCCGCTATACTACCTTAGAAAAGGCTACTGACTTTCAAAAAGCAATTACCGCAAATAAGTACGTAAAGAGCGATAAGTTCTACAAGCGTTCGGGAAGAGACTACGTGGAATGTGAAGAAACGGAAGCTACTTACGTTAAATTCGACATTACCTCTCCCAACATTATAATCACCAAACAAGGCAAGAGCGAAAAGCAAATTATCGTTGGTGCGCACTACGACGGTACCGGTACGGGCGATAACGGCTCGGGCGTAGCTCTGGCTCTTACCACTGCGGAAAAAATAAAGAACGTCGATACTCAATACACGATAGTATTCGTCTTCTTTACCGGCGAAGAATACGGAACATACGGCGCTACTCAATACGCCGAGGCGATGACCGACGCGGAAGTCGAAAAGACCTTGTACTACATCAACCTTGACTCCATCGTTTGCGGCGACTACGCTTACCTCTACGGAGGACTGCAAGTCAAAGATAAAACCGTAAACGATGACGGCACTGAAACTATAACTTACACCATAAGCCAAACTGAAGCTTATGAAAACGCGCTTGCCGTTGCGGCTGAACTCGGACTGGAATTTAGGGCAAATCCTTGGTCTGAAGACAACCTTCCTCCTAACGGAAAACTTCAATACGTTACTCCTACCACGGGCGACTGGTCCGACCACGAAGGCTTTAAGTATAGAGGTATCCAGTACGTTTATTTCGAAGCTACCAACTGGGAAATCCCCGACTACACGGGCTACGGCGAAACCTACCTCGTCGGAATGATAATGAACACCTCGAAAGACTACCTCGAATACATCGAAAAGTACTTCCCCGG
>CAYVEU010000086.1:0-9331 GCA_964450015.1 uncultured Christensenella sp.
GGCGCGGACATATTATATATCAACGCAATCATTAACGTGATAAAAATATATTATAAAGGAGATATTTGCTATGGATGAAATGAACACCACCGTCAGCACGGACACCGTACTTACGTCAGAAGAGGAACTTTGCGGTTCCGAGAACATTCTTGACACAATCCACCTTAAAAACTTAGTCGACGACCTTACGAAGCTTTACGGCACGTCAGTTTGCACAAAGGTTGCAAAGGACAAGAAAATTGCGGCGGAAAAACGTCTTATCGAAGCAATTCGTGCAAACCTCGACCGTTACAGAGGTTAGGATGCGAATTTACTAACGGCGTAAATTTCAGCTGTAAGAATAAAAGCTCAAACGCAAAAATAACGTGTTCGGGCTTTTTTTCATTTGAATTACATTTTTGCTTGTGGTATTATAAACAATATGGACGAACCGGGCTTCGAACAGATAAAAACATATAATGAATTAAAAAAAATACTATCGGTATAGCGATTAAAACTATAACAAAACGCCGGGAGGATAAAATTATGACGATAGAGGAATACAGGAGCCGAGTAGATGCGGCAAAACGAATTGTGTTTTTCGGGGGAGCGGGCGTATCGACCGAGAGCGGGATACCCGATTTTAGAAGCGTGGACGGATTGTATAATCAAAAGTACGACGTTCCGCCCGAAGTTATACTTTCCGCGGATTATTTTTATGCGGAAACGGAGTCGTTTTATAAATTTTATTTCGATAAAATGATTTGCAAGACCGCAAAACCCAACGCCGCTCATAAGAAGTTGGCGCAGTGGGAGAAAGATGGTAAACTTTTGGCGGTAGTTACGCAAAACATAGACGGACTGCACCAAGCGGCGGGGAGCAAAAACGTGTTCGAGCTGCACGGCACTACGCTTAGCAATCATTGCATACGCTGCGGGAAAAGTTATAGCTTAGACGAGATTTGCAAACGCGCGCCCAACGTTCCTAAATGCGATTGCGGCGGAATAATCAAACCTGACGTGGTGCTTTACGGCGAGGCATTGCCCGAAAACGCGGTTTACGGCGCGGTGAAGGCAATCGGTCAAGCGGATATGTTAATTGTCGGCGGCACTTCGCTTACCGTATATCCCGCCGCAGGTTTTATCGATTATTACCAAGGGGACAGAGACAACCTTATAGTAATCAACAAAACCCGTATAGACCGCTTTTCCAATCAGCTTAACGGCAAGATAGGGGAGCTTCTCTAAAAGGTAAAACGACTGAAATTTCGAGAGCATTTTTTGGGTCGGCATTGACAACGTTGTATAGGCATGTTACTATTTAAATAGACAATATTTCAAGGAGAAAATTATGTTATCTTTACTGGGATTGAGTGCGCCCGGCAAGACTACACCCGCTATGCTCGAAGAAAATTTGCAAAACGCATTTTCACTGAATTGGTACATTGTACCGATTTTCGTTTTGACTGTATTTCTTATCGCGACCGAAATTAAACGTAAAAATTACAGTCTCGTATTCGGCGCGGCGGCGTTTTGGTTGATGGACGTCTTCAATGAAACGTGGAACGCAATGGTATACGCTACGACGGGACAGCCGGTATGGGGGACGACGGCGGCAGGCAATTCCGCATTGCAAATTCTCGTCGGGTACAATATAGAAATTTGTTTGATGTTCATAGTGTGCGGAATGTCCGCTTGCAGGTTGCTGAAAACCACGGCGGGGTTCGAGGGCGAAAAGTTTTGGGACGGCAACGCAAACTGGCTGAACGACCCCAACAACATGTACTACAAAGCGAACGTGCGCAATAAGGACCTGACGCCCGACGAACGCAAAATAAAACTCAAAGCGGTGCTTGGGCGCGTAATTCCCGCCGTTGCAGGCTCGATAGCCGCCGTTATTATAGAAATCTTACTCAATAAGTGCAACGTTCTTACGTGGGAAAAACCGTGGTGGCAACCGGAAATGCCGCTCGTACTTTTTATTATCGGGTACTGTCCGTTTTTCTTTGCGGCGGTGTGCATACACGACTTACCTCGCAAGTGGCAGCTTATAGGACTTGGCGCGATACTCGCAGTCGTAATTATCCTTTTGATAATCGCGGGCAGCCTCGGAATGCTCGGACCGCAAACCGACGGTTGCGGCAATTGGGTAGGGAAGTGGTACACGCCCGCGACGTAACTTTAAAAAAAATCGATAACTTAGTCACGCAAAAAAAGAGAGCGAATTTTCGCTCTCTTTTCAACTTACCTGCTTATTGATTGCTTCCCAGAAGGTATTTTTCCGGAGAGCCCGTTATATTTCTTTCGCAAGCGAATGACGTTAGGTACGGGCAGTTTGCAAAAGCGTAATCGCCGATAGTTATGTCGGCGGTGCCCAGTATTTCGACTTTTTCAAGCAGTGACATTTCGGCGCAGGCGGAAACGGAAATTTCCGCGACCGTTTCCGGAATTTGCAAAGATGTTATAATTGGATTGCCGTTTAAGCGGTATTCGAAATCCGAAGCAATATTGCTCGTGCAAATTTTGACGACGTTTTTGCCGTTGTGGGTTGAGGGGATAACGACTTCTGCGACGAGGCCTTTGCCCAGTCCGTAGCCGACTACGGCGTACGCAACGGCTTTTTCGTCGCTTTCCAAGAGGTTGCCGTCAGCGTCCAAACCGCGGAATACGATATATTTTTCAGACGGGTTATATTGAGCAACGGGTATATTTAACGCTTGATTGTCCTCGGACTCCTTCGTCCAAACCGCGTAGGTTATTCCCGTCACGGCGAGCGCAACGATAACGACGGTGACGACGATGAGAACTATAAGCTGAGCTTTACTCCCTTTCCAAATCGTTTTCTTCACTTTTTTGCTCCTTTGCCGTTGCCGTGACCTCGGCAGCTTCCGCTTGCGGCTCGACGGCCGCCGCGTCCGTTTCGGGCGGCGTTGCCTTTCGGGATAATTTCAATATTCCTTTTTTCCATAATACCATAAGTATTGCGCCGATTGCAATAAGTCCGAGAACAATTCCTATCGGTATCCAGTACCAAGCGAATTTTTTATCGAACTCTCCTTTGAGGTAAAACACGTCGCTGCCGTCGGTTTCGAACACCAAATATACGCCGTTTTCCACGGTAAAAGCGACTTCCGTGGTGCCGTCGTCGGCGTAGAGGACAAGGGCGCTTGCGGAAAGCATTTCGTCCGTCATTCTAATCTTCGCGGTGAATTTTCCGACGTACGGATTGCCGTCGACGATGACGGATATTTCCATACCGCAGAGAAAGTCGTCGCAGCTAAACGGACGGAAGAGTACTTCCGCGTCGTTGGGTACGCCGCAATCGGAATTTTTAAGTATACCGTAGAGGTAACTGCCGTCGTAATCGGAAGGATATTTTATGTTGCCTACGTATTTTTCCGTTTTGTTAATCGATACCGTGACGGTAAACGAACCCGCAAGATAGTTGCCGCTTTCCGCAGTGGTAAGCGTAACGGAATATACCCCGACCGCGGTTTCGTTAAACTCGGGAATTATCAAGTTTTGTTCGTCGTTTTCCACCGAACCTTCGATGGATATCGTTTTTCCCTCCGATACGTCGTAACGCGCGGGCGCGGTTATTACGGACGCGGCTTTTAATATAGTCAAAGTACCGCGTACCGTCGCGGGGTGAGGGCAGTAATTGTCGACGTCGGTTTGTATCAGTTTTGCCGTTACCTCGTATTGTCCCGCGTTCACTTTGCCGTTATTTTCGTATTTGTCGAGCACGAGAGGGTACGGAAGAGAGTCAAATTCGAGATAATGCTCTTTGCCGTCGTACGTTACAGTTGCGTCGGGGAGCACGGCGGTCGTTATGCTCGCTTTTTCGACCGTTAAGGGCACGGAAACGGAAAGTGGCAAATAGTTTACGCTGTCGTCGCAGTATTCCGCTCGATACGCCGTTACGGCGACGGTAGGGATGACGGACGGGTCTTTCCACGACCAGCCCGCAGGCAAAGCTATATCGGACAGTTTCGCGTCTTTGTTATAAGTAACCGCTTCGAGCATGGGCACGGTCACTGAATTTATATCGTAAGAGCCTTTTTTAAGGGTCACGGTTACTGTTATAGGATAGTCGAAGTAGTTGTCCCTATCTGAATTGTAGAACGCAGCGTATTCGCGAACGGCTACCGTGGGAATAAGGTCGGGATTGCTCCAAAAGACGTCGTTGGGAAGCGCATATTCCGAAAGCGGCAAGCCGCTGTAAACTCCCGTAAGTTCTTCGATTGGCGGTACGTCGGCGGCGGCAAATGCGGCTTTCTGCACGGTTAAAACAAACGTGAACGCAAAGTCAAAGTAGTTTGTCGGGTCGTCGTTATAGATACAGTCGAGTTCGTAATCGTCCGCGTTCAATTTCCTGTCCGAAGTGAATTTCAGTAGATAATTTGCGTGCGCTTTGGAAAAATCTTCGTCGAAATCGGAAAGGTAATAATCGGGACGGTACGTTATAGTTATATCGTCAAGCCGTTTGGTTTTGTCGTAAGAACCTTTTTCCAAATAGAAAGATATATGCCGCGTGGAGAACTCGTAGTTGTCGGGATCGGGTGCGTAGAGGAGGGCGTAGACTGTTTCGCCGGCAACAGGAATTTCGTCGGGGAATTTCCAACTGAATCCCTCTCTCAACGGATATTCTTTAAGCTGTTTTTTTTCGTACGCGTAGCCCTCGGCGCGCCCTACGTCGGGGTGAGGGGGCGCGGTGACCGCTGCCGCTTTTGCAAGATCGACTTTAATATCCAGTTCGAAGTTCTCGTAATTTGCGGGGTCGGCATTGTAAATTGCAGAGTAATACTTTACAGGGACCGTGGGAACAGTCGTTGCGTTTGCCCACTTGAAATATTGTTGCAAAGTATAGCCGGTAAGGCTCTTGTCGGGGTTATACGTGCCGCTGAAATCGGGGTGAGTGACGTTTGCGTATTTGCCTCTATTTACGGTGACGGTTATATCCTTGGCAGTAATCGATTCGTCGTCGCCGTATCTTGCAATTACGGTACAACGGTATTCGCCGCCGTCGGAAACGGCAGTGACTTTAAGGTCGTTTCCGTCGGAAATTTTTTCCCAACCGCTCTGGGCGAACCGCTCCCAGTACGTTTCGAACGCAACGCCTTTTAGGTCGTGTTCAAGCACGGGCGTTATTGTCTGAACGCTGCCGTCGTAGACAAGCTCGGTACCCGTAATACTTATTTCGGTATCCGAAAGCACGGTAACCGCGTTTAGCGTAACGTCATCAATCAGCGTAAAATCTCTCGGCGCTTCTACCCAGCCCGAGAGAGAGTAACCGATTTTTTCGGGAGCGGGAAGAGATTGCAAATTTACGGTCGTCCCGTATGCGTAGCTAAGCGTTTTATAGACTGAGCCGTCGCACGATAAATTTAAACAGTATAGGTCGTTTTCTATGGGAACAACGGTTTTTTCTTCGTCCGCGCTAACGGTAAGCACCGGCTCGTACGTCGGGATGTTGTCTACGGTAAAGCCGACCGTACGGAAGCCGGCGTTGCTTTTTTTGCCGGAGACGGATACCGTATTTCCCGTCGGGAAGGTTATATTCAGTTCGCAGTAAGTTCCCGAGAAAATTTCCAAAGAGCCGATATTCAGTTTGCTGTTTTGGGCGGCTGGAACACGTAGGGAAGAAAGGTTTCCGCCGTTAATATCGATTGTTCCGCTAGCGACGGTTCGGGCGTAAATCGGTTGGGGAAACTCGCCGTCGTTTATCGTGAGTTCTCCGTCCTGAACGTCTACGGAATAGCCTGCGGAGGAGTTGCCGCCGCTGTTATTGGCGATATACCGTCCGCCGTTGACGGTCGCGCGTCCCGAAGCAAGGCAAAGTCCGCTGTGTCCTTCTATTATGACGGGGGCTTCGGGCGTAACTGTCAGACTGCCGTTGCCGTTGACGCTGAGTCCGTAACCGAACGGCTTATTGTCTTCGGAATATATTATTCTGCCTCCGCTTATCAGGGCGTTTCCGCGCACGTCGATTGCCGAGCAGGTGGAATCGCAACCGCTAACGGCTATCGTACCGCTCCTGAGCTCCAAATTGCCGCCGTATTCGACTTTTACCGCGCTCCGGTTGGAATTTATCGACAGACCCGACATAACGACCGTAGCGCCGTGTTTTACCGTCAACGCGTAGTCGTTTGAGGTCAACTCGAAAGTAAGAGTGCCTTGCAGGAGCGAGTTCTTTTTAAACGACAGCGGCGTACGGACGGGGAGCAGTTCGAAACTGAATATAGGCTGGGAATAGACTTTCTCGGCGTAGTCTATTACGTTTTGCAAAGAGTCGTCGCTTGCGCCGCCGCCGTCGGCGTCGGTATAGAGGTACTTTTCGCCGTCGAAGGCGACTGTTACCGTACCGGCGGCAGCTTCGGCGGGCGGATTTAAAGGCATAGCGAAAACGACGCAGGTCAGTAGCGCAACCAAAAAGAAAACGACTGTCAATACGCGTTTAAACGAGCTGATTTTCAATCGTCCTCCTTTTTCCCGATTGTCACGTTTTGCGTATCTTTGATAGCGTCGGTAAGGGGCACGTCGGACGTGCTTGCGGGATGGTCGGAACGGATACTGCCGTCATCGTAGGTTATTACGCCGTAGAAGCCTCTGTTGTAAGTGGTGATATTCAAAGGGCTTCTGACGTGTTCGGTTACTTTGAAGTTCATATACGGATAGGCGATTATCAAAGACACTTGCCTGAAATTGGTGATTTCGACGGGGTGGGCGGCAGTGCCGTTTGCGCCTGTGGGCAAGAGGTAATCGCGTATCATATACGTTCTTATGAGTTCGGTCAAGCCGTCGTTTGCCGCGATAAAGCCGTCGTAAGTCGTTCCGTCGCTTTCAAACGTTACGACGTTACCGAACGCTCTGTCGTAGAGGATAGCGTTATTGCCGTCGTTGACGTAGAGGGAAGATGCGAGGTAGCGGAAGTTGCTTACCGTAAGTTCGTCGCCGATGGCATTGCCGGCTATTCCGCCGAAGAACTTGTCGACCGCGGGAGCAGTTTGATACTTGACGGTAACGTCGGCAAAGACGAATATATTTTCGTAAGCGCCGCAATCGATGAGTCCCGCAAAACCGCCGACGTAGAGTGTGTCGGTGCTTTCGTTGACGACCGTCATCTTAATTGCTACCGAAACGTCGGTCACGGTCGTGTTTAACGCTGTTCCTACAAAACCGCCGACCGCCACGTCATCGGAGTCGTTTGCGAGGTCGTAATCGGCGTAAGCGTACAACGTGCCGTTGAAGTCTACGTTAGTTACGGTCGCGCTTGCGTCTATAAGACCGGCAAAGCCGCCTGCCGAATGTATTCTGCTCGTGGAATAAACGTGTATATCGGTCAAAGTCAAGTCCTTAACCGAACCTTCGGTAATGCGGGCAAAGAAGCCTGCGTAGCCGCCGTCGGCGTCGGTATAGTCGCTTATCGGCGCGACGTCTATATTGGCGATGACGTGATTTTTGCCGAGGTACAGTCCGCGGAAGTTTCTGATAGAAGTCATAACAGAGTAGCTGCCGTTTACCAGTCCGTCGATATTCGCGGTTTGGGTAAATGTGGGGATAATTCCTTCGCCGATACCGTATTCGTCGCGCGTTTCGCCAAGTCCGTAGCAGTCGCCGTCCAAATGCAAAAGGTCGTCTAGGTTGTTTATATAGAATTTATAGTCTTCGACGTCCTCGATTTGCAGGTAAGTGATTTGCAAAACGGGCTTTTCGACTTCGTAGTTGCCGCTGTTAAGGTAAACCGTCAGCGATTCCGACGAGGTTTCACCGACGAGAACAGTCGCGCCGATTATGCGCGTATATTCGTTATACGAAGAAGTTTTCCAACTGTTGTCTACCGTAACCGAAAGTCCGTCGTTGGTAATTACCAGGTCGTTCAGCGCGCTCAAAGCGGTTTTGCCTTCCGCAACGTGAATATCCGTAAAGTCGCTGTTTGCCAAATCGACAACGATTTCTACGTCTGCGAACGCCGCTTGCTGCGACTGTAAGAGGTTGGAGTAGGCAACCGCGATTTTTCTCGGCTTTATCGTGTACGCGGCGGTATCGAGATTGTTTATTGAGATAGAGTAATTTTCCGCGCCGTCGGCGTCGATAGCTTTCAGGTCGCTTACGACGTAGCCGTACGTGCCGGCGTTGATATTGCCGCCGATGTCCACGCTGCCTATCAAATAGTTGCCGTCGACAAGCTGAATACGGGCGGATTCCGTATCGTAGAAGCGGAATAGCTCGTAGTCGTATTTTTGGTTGAATTGCAGTCCGCCGTTTATGCCTTCGTCGTACGTAAATTCGTGACTGTACGATTCGCCGTTGTAAATATGCGACAAATCGCGGAATAGCATAATGACGTCGCGCGGGGTTATTATGTCGTCGTTTTGTTGAATAATACCGTCGGATACGGAACTTACCACGTAGTTGTAGGTTTTGTCCGGATCAATCGACTTGCCGTCTAAGATAAGTATTCCGAACGCAACGGTGGCTTGGGTCGCCAAAATGTTTTCTTTGTCGGCGTTTATGGACGCTATCGGCAAAAAGACCGAGTTTTGGTCCACTGCCATTACGTTGTTTATAAAGTAACCGAAGCGGCTTGTCGAAGCCGAGTCGGCGGTTGTATAGGTTACGCCGATATTGACTACGCCTTCGCTCGTCGGTTCGGAGAAGGTCTTTTCATAGCCGTCTACAACAAAGCTCTTGCTACCGTCGTAAATTTTACTTAAATAGTTGTTATCCGCGGCGGTAATGGTAATAGGACGTGAGGCGATTCTCCACTTTAAATCCTTGTTCGCGAGAGCGTAGTTTAATTCGTAATCGAATTCGTAATTTTCGCCGTCGACGGATACGTGTTCCTTGCCTGCGGCTATCTTAGACACGCTTGCGTTGTAAGTTCCCGCATTGACTGCGTTGAACGTGCCGTCGGTTATTATCGTCATTTCCGTGCCGTTAATGCCGATACCTTCGGCGGTTATGCCGTGCTCTTTGGCGTTGTATATGCAAGGATTATCGTAATCGTACAACGATTGTACGCCGTCATGGTAATCGGGATCGTTGTACCAAGTGATTTCCACGATATATTTTTTCATTTGAACGTTTACCGTACGATTGGTCAGCTTGTAGTTGTTTTTGCGTCTTTGATAATTTTCGTCGTTTGAATCGAAAGAAGCAGTCATCGAGTACTTACCCGCGATAACGAACCGAGATTTTAAGGCGTCGGGAATATCGATATCGTCGAGAAGGGTAATGGCTACCGACAAAGTTATCTTGTTTTGCGAAGCGGACGGCAGGTCTTGCGCCGAGCTTGCGCTCAAAATCGTAGCGACCACCGACGCCGCCTGATCGGTTGCGTTATAGGTAT
>CAYVEU010000087.1:0-2666 GCA_964450015.1 uncultured Christensenella sp.
TTGTCGCCTTTATAGCGGCAGTCGTAACCCATAAGGCAGGCGCTAATCAGTATCTTTTCCATAATACCTCCGTTTGCAATGCTTAATTTATAAATATTGTATCACGAAGCGGACAAATTTTGCAAGACTTGTTGAGCGTGCAGTTTGAGGCGATTGGGGATGAAAACGAAAAGCGCCCATAAATGCCCAACTCAAATTGTCGAAATTTGTTGACAGTTTAGTGTGATTTATGGTACTATTAAACGCGAAAAAATCTTTAAAAGCGATACGGGATATCGGCAAGATTAATATTTATCGAATTACTTTGTAATTTTATGTTTTACCTTGCTCGTATTCTAGACGTTGCAAGGTTTTTTATTAGGGAAAAAAGAAAAAATAATCAACATAAAAGGAGAAAGCAATAATGAAATTGGTTTACAATGTCAAAGACAAAGTACCGTTCAAACAAAACGTCGTGTTTGCTTTACAGCAAATCATCGCTATCATGGCGGCTACGTTGCTCGTTCCTATCCTCGTAAGCTCCGCAGGGCTTGAATGCGATCCTGCGGCGGCGCTTTTCGGTGCAGGTGCGGGTACGATAGTGTATCTTTTATTTACGAAATTCAAGTCGCCGGTATTTTTGGGAAGTTCCTTTACCTTCCTCGGTGCGCTTATTGCGGTTGCTCAGGCAAACTACGGTTATTGGGGACTTATCATAGGCGTTGCGTTTGCAGCCCTCGTTTACGTCATTATCGGCGTAGTTATTAAGTTCGTCGGATCGAAATGGATACATAAATTGCTTCCTCCCATCATTATCGGGCCTATCCTTGCGATAATCGGTTTGTCGCTCGCGGGTACGGCAGGAAGCTGGACCATGGCAAACGGCGGAAGCGACTACAATATTTTAGCGGTTCTTATCGGTTTGTTTACTTTCTTTATGATAGTATTTGCGTCCGTTAAGGGCAAGAAGACGATGAAACTCATTCCGTTTATCGTAGGTATCGGAGCAGGGTTCGTCGTCGCTATTTTCTTTACGGCGTTCAGCTATGCCGCTCCCGACGGCAGCAAGGCGCAACAAATTTTGCGCATAGTCGACTTCACGCCGATAGTAGATTGCTTTAAGCCCATAAGATTTACGAGCTTCCTTGATTATCCGAAGTTCACTTTCGTCCGCGCTATCCAAGACAGCGTAAACGGCGTACACCGCAACCTTGACGGTGCGGCGGTCGGAAATCTGGCGTTACTCTTTATTCCTATCGCAATCGTCGAGCTTGCTCAACACATCTCCGACCACAAGAACATTTCCAACATCATAGAAAAAGACGTTCTTACCGACCCAGGTTTGGATAAGACCTTGTTCGGCGACGGCGTAGGCAGTGCGGTAGGCGCGGTATTCGGCGGTTGCGCGAACACCACTTACGGCGAGTCCATCGGTTGCGTTGCGTTGACCGGAAACGCGGCTACATCCACGATTTTGATTGCTTCTATCGGCTGTATGATAATCTCTTTCTTCTCGCCGTTTGTCGCGCTCATCAACATGCTTCCCAAGTGTGTAATCGGCGGCGCGTGCATAGCGTTATACGGCTTCATCTCCGTCAGCGGTTTGAATATGCTTAAAGACGTTGACCTCAACGACCACAAAAACCTCTATCCCGTTGCGGCTATACTCGTTATCGGTATCGGCGGAATAACCTTCAATTTCGGTACCAACAAATTGACGAACGGTCCCGCGTTCCAAATCACCGCTCTCGCGGTTGCGCTTATCGTCGGCGTACTCATCAATATCTTTACTCACTACGAAGGAAAGAAGGGCGTAAAGGCGGCGGCAACCGACGCGGAAGTTAGCGAGCCCGAAGAAAAGCCCGAAGTCGGCGAAGACGCTACCGAGCCCGAAAAATTCGACGAAGTTGCGGCAGAGGTGGAAGACGATTCCAAAGCGGGTATTGACACCGAAGAATAATTAGTTTAAAATTATTATAAAGACCGATGCGGCGGGTTTTTACTCGCCGCGTAAATTAATTAAAGGAAGTTTTACTATGAAAGATTTAATGAAGAACGTTGTCGTTTTGGATGATCACCCGCTTATCGCTCATAAAATAACGCATCTTTGCGACGTGCGCACCAAGACGAAGGAATTTAGGGAAATCGTTTCGGAAATAGCTATGCTTATGGGCTATGAAGCTTTTCGCGATTTGCCCACCAAGAAGATAGAAATACAAGCGCCTATTTCGAAATTCGAGTCGCCGATAGTGGACGAAAAAGTCGCGATAATCCCCATTTTGCGCGCAGGACTCGGAATGGTCGACGGCTTGACCGCTCTTTATCCCAACGCGAAAGTAGGGCATATCGGACTGTACCGCGACGAAAAGACGTTAGAGCCACACGAATATTATTGCAAATTACCCATGGACTGCGTAGACGGACAGTGCATAGTAGTCGATCCGGCGTTGGCTACGGGCGGTTCGGCTTCCGCGGCTTTGACTATGATAAAGAATCGCGGTTTTAAGAACATTAAACTTCTTTGCCTGATAGCAGCACCCGTCGGACTCCAAAGGGTAACTGCCGATCACCCCGACGTTCAGGTATTCGCGGCGCACTTTGCCGACGGTCCGTTGAACGACCATGGCTATATCGTAACCGCGTTCGGTGATGCCGGAGATAGAGTCTTTGGAACAAAATAATAATCA
>CAYVEU010000087.1:2766-9221 GCA_964450015.1 uncultured Christensenella sp.
CGTAACCGCGTTCGGTGATGCCGGAGATAGAGTCTTTGGAACAAAATAATAATCATTGATGTGAAAGAGGGCTGTCGAAAGACAGCCCGTTTTATTTTATGAAAGAATTTAACGAAAAAGCTTCCCACCTTCACGCGAGGGGGAAGCTGTCAACCTATAAGGGCTCCCGAACGCGTTTATCGCGTTTAGGAAAGAGGAGCAACGCAGAAGTTATCCACGAATGTGCGTAGCATATGAGTAGACGGAAGCAGTTGCGACGAGATGAGGGTGTTTATTCATTTTTTTCTTGTCGTTTTAGCATTTTACGCCAGTTTACAAATCCGTATATATCGTCTATTAAGAATATCGCAAAACAGCAAATCATCGGAACGTACGCAAGGTCTTCAACCGTTGCAAGCGCCCAAAGAACTATTAGTACAAGGTCGTTTAGGGCGTATCCCAACCCGTAGTATGGGCTTCGCAAGAACACGAGAGACGCCGCTAAAAAGCTTGTGAAAACCGAAACGGTACTGAATATCAAATTAGCTGTATTTAGAGCCTTTAAAATAAAATAAAACGCGACGGTTACCGCTATACTCAGAACTAATATTACCATAACGTTTGATTTCGTGAGCTTTCTTATTTTGACTTCCGCCGTTTGCTTATAAGGATTTTTTATCCATGAAATTACCGCCGCGACAGCCATGGGAGCGGATAGAGCGAGGTAGGTTATCATTTCGCCGTAGTAGCGGAAACGGTAGGAGATTATCCCGTAAAATACCGCGAATATCACGGTTAAAATTTGTCCCAAAACGTTTCCTTTTGCGACGAATATAATTGCGACAGCTCCGATTAAAGACGCGACTAAATTGAGATAATTTTTAGACGGCGAAAGAATATACGAAACAGTCACGGTTACAATTGAAACCGCCAAAAGTATTATTTCGAATACCGTCATGCCTTTAAATGGATTTTTTATCTTCATATCGAACATTATTTAAACATAATCGGACTTTTATGTCAACTTGCTTTTGCAATTTTATGCAATTTATGTTAAAGTAGAATTATTATTCCGAGAGGGAGAGGCAATGAGCTATTTCGAACTGGTTTACGAAGTCGTCAAAAAAATTCCTTACGGCAAGGTGGCAACCTACGGCAGTATCGCGGCATTGACGGGTTATCCTCGTCGCGCCAAATACGTCGGCTACGCCTTGCACGTCAATCCGCAACCCGTCGTAATTCCGTGCCATAGAGTAGTCAATAGGCTAGGATATCTCAGCGGCTCTTTTGCCTTCGGCGGCGAGGACGCACAGCGAAAGCTTTTAGAAGCGGAAGGGGTGGAAGTAATCGAAAACAGGGTGGACTTAAAGGAATATTTTTGGAACGGCGAGGATAAATAATCGCAAAAAAGCAAATAAAAGCCGACGAATTTTGGAGTACATATCATTTTCGTCGGCTTTTTACTGTTAAAATTATTATTTAAATATTAATTCCCAATAATTGCACTGCATTGTAGTCGTAAAATTTGCCGTCGTAGATTATCGTATACGTTCCGTTGGGGTGGACGGCGAAATACGCTTTGCCGACGGTATTTTCAAAGTAGCGGACTGCGGACGTGCCTTGATTTACGGTAGTTAAGGCGAGCTTTCCAGACTTGTCGCTTGCAAGGAAAATAAATTGGTTGTTGATAAAAGCATAGTCGTGAATGGTCGCCGCTAAAAACGCCGAGTCGCAACTGTAAAACGAGGATGAGAGGTCGGCGTTTAGATTGATTACTCCGTTCATACTGCCTTTTACCGCCAAGTAAATTTGTTTTCCGTCGCTTCCGGAACCCATTATTTCGAAAGAACCGAGTTTTTTGCGGGCGGAAGCCACGGCTGCAAACGACTTATCGTATTTTTGCGCGTAGAGCGCACCGTCGGATTCCAGCGCGATAAATACCTGTTCTCCGTTTTCCATCAGCGGAATTATATCGATTAGCTTCGCGGAGGATACGAAAAGTTCGCGTTTTACCGCAAAATTCGTTTTAGTCAATTCGCAAAGCGCGTAGCCCGATTCGGAATTATACAGTATAGTAAAATAGTTCGTATATTCGAATATTCTTATTATATTGCAAGCGGGCATACTTTGAAAAGTGAATTTTTCGTCCGCGTAATTGTAGATAAGACTGTCGTCGGCAAAGTCGGCAAGGATTATAAAGCTGTCCGCCGTCGGGTATACGTACGCATTGTCCGCATAAGAAACGAGCTGAGTTTTTACGTCGCCCAAGTCATAGTCGATTATATTCACGTATAAATAATTTCGGTTGGAATTAGCGGTTATAACTACCAGCCCGAGCGGCGTTATCTGCGAAGCGACAAAATAAGCGGCGACTGTGGTCGGTAAATTGATAACGGCTTCCACGTTTCCCAAAGCATCGCTTTTAGCAACCCCTACGGTTGGTTTTGCGCCGCCTATATCGCCGATTGCGCAATCGGATTCAACCACGGTAAAAAGCCCTACGGTGGTTTGGTGTACGTTTTTTAAAGTCACGTTCCCGACGCCGCAAAGGTTTTGAGTATATAGATACGTATCAGACGGACTGGACGCTTTCGGTAACGTCGGGATATACGTTATTACGGGCGGCGTCGTTTGTTGGGTATCGTCGCCGTTCGAACCGTTTGGGTTATTGACGTTCGACCCGTTTGGGTTGCCGTCGTTCGACCCGTCGGGTTTGGGAGTGACGTTGGAAAGGTCTTCCAAGTCGCCGCCGGATATTGGCGGGGTAATGGGTGCGCTTCCGGTCAAAGTTAGCGTTATAAGGACGATTGCCGCAATCAAAATGATGCCGATTACTCCCGCCGCGTGTTTTACGATAAAGTTTTTCATATAATCACCTCGTTTTTAGATTATAAAACAAGGCGTTATGCGAATTATATTCATAGCAAAACAAGTCAATTATATAGAAAATTCGACCTTAGGAGCGTTCATATCACGCTTTCTTACGCCCGTATTACCTCAAAAGAGAGAAGCTTTTAGAGAACTCCGGGTTTGTCTTTTCATACAAACGCAATCTGTTCGCACCCATATCATTTGCGTTCGCATTTTGACACTATTATATTTACTATATTTTTTTCGATATCGGCAACGTCTAATACGGGCACGATTTTATTCTGAATTTCCTCTATTTTTTGCATTAGAGTTTCGACGAAAAGCTCGTTTTGCGGTAATATTTCCACAAAACCTCGCCGTTTGTACGAAAGAGCGTTGTCCAACTGGTCGCCGCGTGAAGTGCCTTTCGGCAGCGGAACGATGATCGCGCGTTTTCCGAGACAAGCAAGTTCCGATAGGGTATTCGCGCCGCCGCGGCACACCGCTACGTCGCATAGAGCGTACAGGTCGGCTATATCGGGCGCGAATTTCAGTTGAACGTAGTTTTTACAGGATTTTGCAAAGTTTCCGTTTTTGCCGGCGACGTGAATAATATTGTACTTTTTTGTCAGTTCGGACAGTCCCGCGTAAATTACTTTGTTGATAGCTTCCGCGCCCATGCTTCCGCCGAATACGAGAACGGTTTTTTTCGACGGGTCAACGTCGTAGTTTTTTAACGCGTTAGCTTTGCTTCCGTGTAAAATTTCCTTCCTTACGGGATTGCCGATAAACGTTCCGCCCTCGGTTTCCGCAAACGAAGTGATAACGGCGGCGGCAAAGCGTGCTGTTAGCTTGTTAGCCATACCCAAAGTGTAGTCGGACTCGTGAACGATTACTGGTATTTTAAGTTCTCTTGCCGCCAAACATGCGGGGAGAGAGGCGTATCCGCCTTTGGAAAATACGGCGGCGGGGTTTAAAAGTCGCATTTGGCGTTTTGCCTCGGCAACGCCTTTGGTGAGTACGAACGGAATTTTAAAGTTGTTTAGGATATGCGTTCTGTCGAATTTTACAACGGGTACGGAAGAAAAAGGAATATTTGCGTTTTTACACAATTCTTTTTCTATTCCGTTGCCGCCGAAGAAATGAATTTCGTCAAAATGTTTTTTAAGTTCGGGCACAAGCGCAAGCGCGGGGATAACGTGTCCCGCCGTTCCGCCGCCCGTAAGTATAATGGTTTTGTTCATTAAAATAAGTACCTCGTTTAAATATTTTTCGCATATAGCGGTGGGAGCAAAACTCCCTAATACTTATGTATTAACCGAAAAATCATTTTGATACTCGGCTAAATTTATAACAAGCCATAAAAAGGATTAAAAAAAGTATTGAAATAGCGCGCGCTTAATGATATAATATACTATATTTTATTTTAAATGTGGGAGTGGGTACAATGAAACAGTTGACTTTGAAAGCTTTTGACGATACCGAAATAGGAATCGACGTTTGGGACGAGGTGGAAAACCCGATAGGTTGCGTACAAATTGCGCACGGTATGTCGGAGCATCCCGATCGTTATGACGATTTTGCCAAATTTTTAAATGCAAAAGGTTATATCGTAGCCGCAGACGACCATAGAGGTCACAGGCGCGGAGCAATAAACGGCGAGAACGGACAGGTCTACGGCGACAGTTGGAATCAAACGCTTGAAGATATGAATACTCTTTGCGATTATCTCAAAGAAACGTACAATCTTAAAGTCGCTTTGGTAGGGCACAGCTACGGCAGTTTCCTTTCTCAAAGATTTTTGGAACTTCACAGCGATAAACTCGCGGGCGCGATTCTTTCGGGCACCGCGTATATGAAAGGCGCGCTCGTAGGCGCGGGTAAATTTATCGCGTCTTTGCAAGCTTTGTTTTGCGGCGAAGATAAAAAGGGCAAACTCATAGACAAGCTCTCTTTCGGCGCGTACAACAAGCCGTTCGTCGAGCAGGGTCAGGACTTTGCTTGGTTGTCGAGAGATAAAGAGCAGGTCGCAAAATACGAAGCCGACCCCGATTGCGGATACGTTCTTTGCATAGGATATTATCTCAGCTTTTTCAGGGGCGTCATGAAAATGTACGGAAAAGACGCAAAAACGATTTCGCCCGATTTCAAACTTATGATCGCGGTCGGAAGCGATGACCCCGTGTCCAACAAGGCGGTTTTGGCAACCAAACTCAACAACTTTTATTTAGGGCTCGGACTCGAACCCGAATATAAGGTTTATCAAGGCGCAAGGCACGAAATACTTAACGAAACAAACAAAGACGAGGTCTACGCGGATTTCGGCAACTTTATAGATTCGTTGTTTAAGGTCGGGGAATAAAATAATATGAAGAAAAAGATAACCGTATTGATAATAACCGTATTGATAATTCTCGCATGCGCGTCCGTGCTTGCGGCTTGCAACAAAACCGAGCAAGAGGAGATTTTGCCGGCGACGGAAATCACCGTCAGCGACGCAAGCGGTTTGGACGGTATCAGGAATTATACGGGTAGTCGCTATAAAAACTACACGTTCAAGTTGAAAAACGATATAGACTTGTCGGGGTACGAGCGCTGGGCGTCGATAGGCGCCAACGTCAACGACGCGTTTCAGGGTACGTTGGACGGCGACGGACATAAGATAACCAATTTGAACGTCAAAGGTTGGGATCAAGACGGCAACCCGCTTTTCGTCGGAAAGGGCGAGCAAATTGAGGGCGTGACGGCGTATTCCAGCGTTGCGCTTTTCGGCTATACGCACTCGGCTACGCTCAAAAATATAGCCCTTGACGTCAATATATATTATTATATGGATATAGATTACGGTTACGCGGCAGGTTTGATAGGCTACAATACAGGTGCGTCTACGATTGAAAACGTAACGGTGAGCGGCAACATCGCAGTCAGCAATATTTTCCAAAGCAAAAGAAAGTATACCGATACGGGCGAGTATAAAACTATAACGAGCGAGTGCTCGACCACCGGTTATATAGGCGGCGTAATGGCATATTCCGTAGGCAATACGACTTTAAAGAACGTAAAGAGCACGGTCAATATCGACAATTCCAACTATTACGCTTATTACGCAGACGAGAACGCGGTTGCCCCCGAGGTTGCCGAAGAAGAGGATTTTACACCGGCGTATTGCGTTATTCAAACCGTTAATACCGATTATAAGCCTCGTCAAATTTTTGCAGGCGGTATTGTATCGTTTATGAAAAGCAGCGAGGGCACAGCGGATAAGACGGCGAAGATTACCGGCTCTTCTTACAGCGGAAATATAAATATATCGGCTAAGAGCGCGACGACGTCGGGCATAGTTGCTGCGGCGTATTCCGTCGACGTAGACGATTGTACCGTAGACGCGGTCGGTATCGTGTCCGAAGCTAAGTATAAGAACGTATCCGGCGGTATCGTGGCTATGGTTGACGGCGGAGTTACGGAAGATAACGCGTCTACCAACGTCAATATAAGTTTGAAAAAGCTGGGCGGCACCGTAGAGTCGGTGAGCGTGGGCGGAATATTCGGTTATGCTTGCAATCTTGCCGTTATCAAAAATTCCGACGTTTCAGATTTGCTGGTGACGGTAGATTTGGATAAATCCG
>CAYVEU010000088.1:0-9113 GCA_964450015.1 uncultured Christensenella sp.
ATAAGTGAACGAAACCGCCATCGACGCGCCTATTCCAAACGTAAAAGTATAGATATTGAACAGCGCGCTTATCGCCGTCAAAATTGCGACGTAACAAAGTTTTTGCGTGGGCGAAATCCGTCGGTTAGTTCGCGCTGTATCGCTTGACTGAAAATTTTCCTTGACGACTTGCTCGTCACTGTTTTTCGACATAAAAAAGACCTCCCGAAATTTGGAGAGCCTCCGTCTAACGCAATTTATAACATAAATCTTGTCGGCAACGGACGCGACAAATAACCGCAGCTTTCGCCTTCGTCCACAGACAACATCCCATTCTGCGGCACTTAACGCTATTTGTCTACTCTGCACAGACAATATTTTAGCATATATTACGTTAAAGGTCAATCCGAAAATGCACAAAATACACATTTTGTATTTCTTTTGCGCGCATAAAACCGCAATCTTTAAATTGAAGATTTAATCCCCAACGAACATATAACGACAAAATTAAACATATAATTTAACTATGAAAAGTAAAAAAGTTCTTGCGTCCGTTGCTACGGTTACCGTATTCGGCGTTTTTACGCGCATATTAAGTTTTATTTTCAAAATTTATCTTTCCCGTGCGCTGGGTGCGGAAGCTATCGGGCTGTATCAAATCGCCATAAGCGTTTTTTATTTGTTTGCGTCGCTGTCGTCGAGCGGGATTCCGTTGGTACTCAGCAGAAAGACTGCCGAAGTGACCGCGATAAAAGGCAAACCGGACTACTCTCTGTTTACCACGGCGCTTCTTATGGGCGTTACCGTTTCTCTCGTATCCGTGCTGACTCTCACCGTGTTCCACAACTATCTCGGCGCGCTGTTCTCCGACCCGATGGCGCACCCGTTGTTTTTGGTAATGATTCCCGCGTTGCTGTCCACTGCGGTCTATTCGATAATAAGAAGTTGGTTTTGGGGCAAAAAGGAATTTACGGCATTCTCCGTCACCGAGACTATTGAAGAAGTGTTCCGTATTTTATTCAGTATACTGTTTTTAAGCGGCGTTATTGCGGGTATTAGCGGCAGTTATGCGGTCGCCGTTGCGTTTACCGTAAGCGACGTGCTTATAGCCGTATTGCTCTTTATAATTTTTCTCGCAAAAGGCGGCAAGCTTGACAAGCCCCGTCGTTTCAGAGAAATTCTTCTTCCGTCCATTCCCATCACGGCAATGCGAATGTTCTCGGGGCTTATGGGCACGCTTATAGCGTTTATTTTACCGTTAAGGCTTACGCTTTTCGGAATGAGCGCAAGCGAAGCAACAGCCTCCTACGGGCGCATTGCAGGCATGGCAAATCCTCTTTTGCTCGCGCCAAATGCGCTTATTGGCAGCCTAGCAATAGTTCTTATCCCCGAAATGAGTGCAAACGGCGCCAAAAAACAGTTCGACTTGCTAAACAAACACCTCATAAACGGAATAAACTTTTCTTTCCTTATAAGCGGATTGTTTATGGTCCTCTATATCGCGCTAGGCGCGGAAATCACCGAACTTTTATACAACGACGTCATAAGCGGCGAATACCTGCAATACGCCGCCTATATAATGCTGCCTATGTGCCTATCTCAACTCACGCAATCCGCGCTCAACTCAATCGGCAAAGAACTGACTGCGTTTCTCAACTATTTGGCAGGCAATCTTCTTATGCTCGTCGCCGTGTTTATTTTGCCGAAATACGTCGGCATATACGCCGTAGCCGCCGCTACGATGCTTTCATTGTTGACGACTTCGGCATTAAACGTCTACGCTCTAAGGAAACATACGGGCTTTTCTCTCGGCTTTATTAAATATATGGTTATGGTAATTCTGTTCTTGTTCCCGTCGGCGTTCATAGCCGACTGTATACAGTCACTCCTCGGTGAGTATTTGAAGTTCTTTGCTTTGGTGCTTGCCGCGCTTGCGGGGACGGGAACTTATGCGGGACTGTGCTTAGGCACCGAACTCGTAGACATTAAAGGCTTTATCAGTTTGCGGAAAAAGCGGACTGCTACAAATTAACAAACGCCGGATGCTTTTATCGACGGCAATTTAAAAGCGGCGTTTCCGCCGCTTTTAAAGTTAGTTGTTATTTTTTCTTTTTCTTCTTATTCTTCTTGGGAAGCACTCTTTGATTATAGACTATCGGCTTCACATCGGAATATTCGTCGTCTTCGGTTACGTCAACCTTGTCTTGCGCCATGGTTACAACCTTGATTTCGCTTTCGGTCTTAACTACGTTCTCACCGACAACTTCTTTCGGATGCTTCTTCTTCCAACGTCTTACAAGCACGACTACTACGACTACTATTATTGCAACCGCGATAACCAAGCTGGATATAAGCAACCAAACTTCGCCTCTGTCCCAAATGCTTTGCTTGGGTTGTTCTTCGTTGCCGGGTTCTTCGTTATCGTCGCCGCCGTTACTATCCTTGTCTTTATCATAGCTGTAAAATTGCGAAGTTGCCTTAACTTTGTCGTCGGCGGACAAGTCGTCGTAGCCGGTAGCCGCTTTGGCTTCGTTGTACTCGGTTTCGGTTATTTTTTCCAAAGACACTTGGTCGATAACCATCATACCCAAGATGAGCTTTTTCGTATCCGTCTTATCTTCATCGTCGGCATTCGCGCCCAAGTAGAATGCCCATTTTGCCGAATTGGAAGAGGAGCTCGGGTTGTAGATATACATGACGTACTCTACCGCTTCGTACGGATCGTCGGAATTCGTCTTGGAATTAACGAGTATGCTTTGATACTTATCCGTCGAACCGTTTTGCATAAAGCGGAACTCCGCATTCACTTTGTCGGTTTTGTAAGTCGTCTTATCGTCATCGCCCTTTTCTTCGCGCGCCAACAAAGTCTTAGCCTTAAAGGAAATCTTATAGTAGGAGTTGGCGTTAATCGTAGAGGACGACGTTGTCGTATAGCTCTGTCCGAATGCTTTCTTATTGCTCATAACGAGCGAGTTGTAGCCGTCCATGCGCACGAAATCGGCTATGCGGTCTTCGAAATCTTCGGGCGTAAATTCTTTGAACACGTTGACCGCGTCTTCGTCTTTATCGTCGTCGCTTACGCGGTATAACTCGCGAAGCTTCTCGATATCATCGTTTTGCGCGTTGTAAACGCCGTACAGTCTTTCCGTTTCCGTAGTTCCGGTCGCGTCGGACGCCTTGCTCCAATCGTAGTTGTTGGGCGTGTGTCCCAAGTTGTAACCGTTGCTGCCCTCGGCCGTCGTGTTTTCGGTAAAACTGTCGAAGGAGTCTACCGTATAAATGAGGTTGCGGATAGCGTATTGGTTGAACAACGCGGCGTCCGTACCGTAATGATAGGTAAAGTCGTGAAGTTTAACGCTTCCGTCTTCCTTATATTCGCCCTTTTCAAGCTCCGCGTTATAAGCCTTTTCGTCCAGTTCTTCCACGCTGACGCCGTCGAAATAGACTGTGCCCATGCTCAAATCGCTACCCTTATAAATAGACGTGGAGGAAGAATTGCTCGTCTTTTTCGGGGCTTTTATCGCATACGGATTGCCTAAGTTCAATTCCAGCTTCATACTCGAAGAAGACGCACCCGTTTCGATAATAAATTGATACTGTACCCACTTGCCTTCGGTGTCGATACCGACGTAGCCGATATAGTTCTTGTCGACGTCCGCGGTAAGCACGTTGCTTATGTTGCTGACGGTAACGGACGCGGTAGCGCCGTCAAGCGTCATTACCCAAACCGAAACGCGGTAACGGCTACCCGAATTTAACGACTTGGACGAAGCCGTCATACCTAGCGCTATATTGTAATTGCTCCGTATTCTCAAAGCGGTTTTATACGGGCTCTTGTAGTCGGAATTATCGAATAATCCGGCATTATCGACCGCGCCGATAGTGTATTCTTTCTTTCCTTCGACTTCGTCAACTTCCTCGACAAATACGCTATTGTTCGCCGAAGATCCGAGCAATACGCTGTTGCTGTACGCGGAAATGGCGTTATCGCTTACCGCTCTTACGCGGAAATTGGTCGCCTTTTTGCCGTTAAGATCCACGTCAACGAAATAATCGTCGCCGTCTTTCGCGCTTTCGTCAGCCGCGTTGACTTTTGCAATGAGTCTTTCGACCGACTGTTCCTTGCCGTTTTCGTCTTTCTCGATAAATCTTGCGTAAACCTCGTATGTCGTGGGCTCGGTCTTGACGCCGTTGTAATCCAAACCGCTTACGCCCGCCCAGTACAAACGGTACTGTTCGGCGCCGACGCCGTCCTTCTTTTTCAATTCAACGGTGTCGAAGCTGTTGTTTTTAGCCGTGCCGACCGTCCAGCTGGACGGTTTCGCAACGCCGGTCAACGCACCCGTTTCCTTGTCGAACTCGTCGCTCTCGGTATTTGCGTAATCGATGCTCGAAAAACTTCCGTTGGTAACGCTGTCGCTAGCGGTGGACGTATTCGAAAAAGCGTAGCTTTGAATCTTGTCGCCGCTCTTCGACGAGGAGTTGTATTCGCTGTATTTGATCTCCGTTACGTTGATAACGGCGATATTTATTTGTCCTTTCAAGTACGAATCGGTACTGAAACGGTCGCCCGAACCGAACGTAAGCTTCAAAGATACCTCGTTTTCGACGATAGAATCGCCCAAAACGTAGAAGACGACTTCCTGCCATTCTTCGTTATTAAACGCGCTAACGGTGGAAACGCTCGAAAGCTCTTCGCCTTTTTTGCCGCCCAGCAACGCTATATCGACGCCTTTGCCGTCCGCAATCCCCGTCGTCTTTACCCACATTGCAAATCTATACGCGGTGTTGGGCTTTATCGCAAGCTTTTCGCCCGTATATTCCAAAACGGAAGCCGTGGGTTGAGTGTGCTCGTATTGCAATTCGTTAAGCTCGACTACGTTTTGGTCGCCCAAATCTACGCTTCCGAAATCCTCATTGCGCTTTACGTTCACTTTTACGTAATCGACGTCGCCCTGCGCCGTATTTTCAGCCAAGGTCTCTTTCCAAAGTATTTCGGACTGTACGTCGCCGATAAGTCCGCCGAACGCAAGCTCGCTTTCTTTGGTCAAGGGAGAAAGTACCGTCCAATCGATAATATCGCCCGCCTCTTTTGCCTCGGTTATCGAAATATTGTCGAAAAACGCTCCGCCGAACATGAGATTTTCATATTCGGTAGAAGAGCCCTCGCCGAACCAGAACTCCAAAGTCAGTTTACGGTCAGAAAGCTGATTGCCGTGAATATAGAACGTCAACTCTTCCCAGCCCTCGTTGAATGTCGAAGTTTCCTTTTCGATATCGTCGCCTGCGCCGGTCAGCTTTACCTTTGCCTTGGGTACGCCGAGGTTGCTGTTGCTCCAAACGAGGTATTTCGACTCGTATTCCGCAAGTTCGTCGTCGTATTCGTCATGCGCGTCGATAGCTTTCTTTACGGTCTTCCAAGTTCCCGTCAAGAACGTGCTCTTTTCTTTGAGCGCGCTGTAATTTACGTACGCCTTGTCCGCGTCCGTCCAACCGCCCTCAATCGAGAAGTCTTCGATATGCTCGTTTAAATATTGATAAGTGAAATTGCTCGCAACCGTTTCACTGTACACGAGGTCCTCGCCGCTTTCATTTTTTCCGCTGACGGCAAAGTACTCTTGCATAACGGTCTTGAACGCATCGCTCTCAACCAAATCTTTAATTAAATTGACTCTCTCTGCCGCCAATTCGGGGCTGCCCGCGTCGACGGTGCTTTGTTCGTCTTTGGTGAGTTCTGCGACGGAAATGATGCCGCTATTGTAGTATTCTACGATTATCGCCTGTTCGTTGGTGTAGTGAGTGGGTTCCTTGGGTGCGTTTGCTTTCGGCCACTCAATTCCGTTATTGCCCTCGGGAGCCCAAACGTAAACCTTAACGCTGATAACGTACAGTTTATCTCTTTCGATAGTCAACGTCTTTTTGTTGACAAATCCCGCCGCGCTCAAATCGTTGTGGTATATCATAAGCGCCTTGGCGTCGCCTTTCAAGTGCTCGGCGCTCATTATCTTGTTTTTCCAATCATCGTAGGACGGAGCGTCGAAAGTGTAGCTCGACGGAAGCAAAGATTGATAAGTGTTCTTTTCCTTGTCGCTATCGGTATAAAGCTTGCTCAAATCGACTATGCCCGTATACGCGTTGGTAACGGTAGGCGTTTCGCTACTGTCAACGCCGTTTTTGCCCTTGACGAGCGTGTAGTTGTTGACGTTAGTGCTGGTGTAAACGCCCTCTCTGAAACTGTAAAAATATTTAGTCGCATTGGTGCTGGTAGGCGAAGTTTCGGTGGTTTGGGTAAGAGCAAGGTCGGTCAAATAATATGCCGAAGCGAAATCGCTTCTATAATATAAGGAATCGGAATCACTCTTCAAGCCCTCGCTTTCCGCATGCACCGCAATACCCGCAAAATTCTCGTGGTTTGCGTCGACCACGTTGCCGCCGTTTCTCGAATCTTGCAACTTGTCTATTTCTTCGCAAATAATATTGTCGAACATAACCGCGCCGCGTGTGGAATAGACGTTTTCGCTATCGCCGACCTTTGCCGGTCCGTGTCCGAGCCACAAACGAATATCCAAGCTGATAGTTGCGGTTTTGTTGGCTTCTATATATAGATAATAGGTTTGCCACTGTCCTTCGGTGTCTATACAAGACTGAACGTAGTTTACGCCGTTGATAATTTCCACCCACGCGCCCTTTTTGTCCTTATCGCCGTCGGGAACGTCCGTATAGTCGATATTGGTAACGAGCGAGTACTGCAAACGGTAATACTTGCCCGCTTGCAAAGTGTACGACGAGGAATTCTTATAATAGATACTGCCCGCCGTCGCACGCGAAGCGATAACCAGCGCGTTAGTATCCTGCCTTTCCTCGGTAAGATTGCCGTTGTCGTCTTTTTCGAACGGCGTTTTTTTGTCAATACCGGGATTGTTAAACGGCTTAGCCGTATCGTCGTAGGCAAATTTGTCTTTGTTCAAATTATACGCTTCGGTGTTATTCAAGTCGATAACGCCCATCGTAACGCCGTTTGCGCCCAAAGCCGTACTGCCTCTCGTTGCCGTCCAACCGCTCACCGTTTCGTTGACGTAAGCGTCCTTAGTCGACGACGACGCGTTATAGAACGTGCCGTTTGTGACAAGCTGTGTACGCGTTATGGTATCCGACTCGTCGTCTTCGTCGGTCGGAGTTACGTAATCCGTACATGCAAATGCGACGATAGCAATAAGTATCGCCAACATAACGGTCAGAATAGTTAAAAACTTTTTCTTCATATTACCACCTATTTTTTCCGCGAGCCAACACTTTACATAATGACTCATTATTGAAGCATTATAAATGATACCACATATTTTCCGTAATTACAACATAATAACCTACAAAAATTTCCATTTGACGGTCTACTTTTTTAAATTTTGCTTTTCCTCGCTTAATTTTGTCTTAATTAACCGTGCGTCCCGACTCAAAATAAGCCCATTTACAAAAAAATTTTTGCCTCGCCGATTTTTTTTATAATATTATTTGCTATTAAAAATAAATTACGCTATTATATAAGTTATAAAAAATCTATATTTTAGTCTTAGGAGGCATAAAGATGAACGAGTACGCAACAAGTGTACTAGACACTTTAAAGAAGAAATATCCCGAGCAACACGAGTTTTTACAAGCAGCCACCGAGATACTTGATTCTCTTTCGTTGGTTTTAGACCGACATCCCGAATACGAACGCACAGGCTTACTTGAACGTTTCGTAGAACCCGAACGCGTAATAACTTTCCGCGTAGCATGGGTCGACGACGCAGGCAAAGTACAGGTCAATACCGGCTACCGCGTTCAATTCAACAGCGCAATAGGACCTTACAAAGGCGGCTTGCGTTTCCACCCGTCGGTAAACATGTCGATAATCAAGTTCCTCGGTTTGGAACAGATTTTGAAAAACAGCCTTACGGGACTCCCCATCGGCGGAGCTAAGGGCGGAAGCGACTTCGACCCGAAAGGTAAATCCGACGCGGAAGTCATGCGCTTTTGCCAAGCGTTTATGCGCGAACTGTGGCGTCACATCGGACCTGATACCGACGTTCCCGCAGGCGATATCGGCGTAGGCGGCAGAGAAATCGGCTACCTCTTCGGCTTCTATAAGAGCCTCATGAACGCTCACTTGGGCGCGTTGACCGGAAGAGGTTTGAGCTACGGCGGAAGCTTGGCGCGTACCGAAGCTACCGGTTACGGTCTCGTATACTTCGTCGAAGAAATGCTCAATCATAAAAACCTCAGCTTCAAGGATAAGACGGTCGTCATTTCCGGAAGCGGCAACGTCGCAATCTACGCGACCCAAAAGGCTCAACAGCTCGGCGCGAAAGTAGTTGCGCTCAGCGACAGCAACGGCTACGTCTATGACGCGAACGGCATCAACCTCGGAGTAGTTCAACAAATAAAGGAAGTCGAGCGCAAAAGAATCAAGGAATACTTAAAATACGTTCCCACCGCGGAGTACCACGAGGGTTGCAGAAATATCTGGTCGATAAAGTGCGACATCGCTCTCCCCTGTGCTACTCAAAACGAGCTTGACGTTGAAGGCGCGAAAATGCTTATCGCAAACGGCGTAATGGCAATCGGCGAAGGCGCGAACATGCCCACCACCATCGACGCGGCAAATATGTTCTTGGCAAACAACGTACTCTTCGCTCCCGCAAAAGCGGCTAACGCAGGCGGCGTTGCAACTTCGGCTTTGGAAATGGCTCAGGCAAGCCAGCGTATCTTCTGGACTTTCGAACAGGTTGACGAGAAGCTTCACCACATAATGGTCGAAATCTTCCACAACTGCGAAAAAGCGGCAAAGGACTACGGCGTGGAAGGCAACTACATCATGGGCGCGAATATCGCGGGCTTTGAAAAGGTCGCGAATGCGATGATGGCTTATGGCATACTGTAAGCGCTCCGCTTCCGACCAATCGTGAAACGGAATTTTATACACAGTCGCTAACGCTTTGTGCTAATAAAATTTATTTCCGTTTCAGTCGGACTTATAAGGAAGAAACGCAGTCCGCGTTTCTTTTCTTATATAAAGCATTAACAATAATCTTATTATACACTTTTGGGGCTTACGCACCCAAACCCCGCGCGGGCAAAAAGCGAAAAGCGCGGTT